>JAAZUV010000085.1 GCA_018623995.1 Methanobacteriota archaeon | reverse complement strand
TCCTCGTGGATGATTCCCTCTTGAAGAACGCGAGCGTACCAGCGGGTTTGTCCTGGATATTTCTTATCCGATAATTGGGTGAAATCACCACCACTGAACGAATCAGCAATCGTTTTGCATGGTGGTGCCGCCATTGTGATTTCAAGTTCTACTTGATCGAACTTTAGCCGAACGCCAACACTGAGCGTTGCTTGTGGAACATCGATGAGAATATTTTCACCAGTCGATCCACCGTGGATTGGATGGCCAAGCGATTGTAGGTGTTCCATTGTTTCTACACACATGAGGCAGACGGCCTTCTCTGTTCCACCATGATGCTTCTTGTCACGAATAATCTCATGACGAATCCCGTTTGTTGTCACGTCAAGAGCGTCAACACGTGGCTTGGGTACACCACCAACGGTCGTAGCAAATAGGCCTGCAATGGATCCTGAAACCATGCTCAATCAGCATAGTAGGATTCTGGGTTTGGCTCAGGCTTCAATCCCTTACGGGTTCGGATTTCACCAACGACCTTATCGAAGAGTTGTGGTGGTAGCATCTCGAATCCGAGGTTCTCGGTGTTCCAGACAGCTCGTCCTTGCGAAGCAGCACGGATGTCGTTGGAGAAACCAAATGTTTCAGCAATTGGCAGGACACCAACAACGGTTGTCACATCGCCTTCACTTGGCATGTCTTCGATGATTCCACGTCGGTTAGTAACTTCACGTGTAACTTGACCAAGCCAGTCGTTTGGTACAGAGACGAACGCCTTCTGCATTGGCTCGAGAAGTACGGTCTTTGCACGCATCATTGCACCCTTGATACCGTTTCGAACGGCAGGGATGGTCTGTGCAGGTCCACGGTGGATAGCGTCTTCGTGCAACTTTGCATCAGTCAATCGAACGAACATGCCTTGAACAGGTTCGTCAGCAATTGGCCCTTTCTTGCAGACTTCGTTGAATGCTTCAATAATCAACTCACGGGTTTCGTGGAGGCCTTGGATACCCTTGGTATCGTTGACGAGAACGTTGGTACCGTTGATGGCGTAGATCTTACGCATCAAGTCCTTGTCCATACCGAGTTCGCCGAATTTGTTTCCAGTTTCTTTGGCATCACTGCTTCGAACAGGCCCGTCACCGAGGTCACCGTTTCGCAGAGCGTTAACAACTTCTCCAGGAAGTGCTTCAATCTCGAAGAAGAAACGGTTGTGTCGGTTTGGCGACTTGCCTTCGAAAGCGTTGCCACGGTTGCTACCTTGAACACCTTCACGGTAAACAACGATCGGTGGGCTGACACTGACCTTGATGTTCTGTTCTTCCTCAATTCGGTAGACGGTAATCTCAAGGTGAAGTTCTCCCATACCAGCAAGCAATGCTTCACCAGTTTCTTGGTTGGTTGTAACTTGCAGAGATGCGTCAGACTTTGCGAGTGAGCGCAATGCATCGATGAACTTTGGAAGGTCCTTCATGCTCTTTGGCTCGACAGCGACGGTAACAACAGGGTCAGAGTAGTGACGAATGGCTTCGAACGGAGTGAAGTCCTTGTCACGAGAGAGCGTTACACCAGCTGCAGCGCTTCGAATACCTGTGATTGCAGCGATGTTACCAGCAACAACCTTTGGTACAGTGATTCGATCTCCACCGACCATCATGCTGACTTGCTGAACACGCTCTGGCTTTGCAGCACCGATAGCGAAGACGGATTCACCTTGTGAGATTGCACCGGAGTAAATTCGGCCGACAGCAACTTCACCAGCGTGTGGGTCCATCCAAATCTTTGTGATCATCATTGCAAGTTCTGCTTCTGGGTCACATGCCATCATTGCCTTTCCAATTGAAGAATCGAGGTCACCGGTCCAAATGTTTGGAATACGGTATGGTTGCGCCTCGACTGGGCTTGGGAGCTTGGTAACTGCCATGTCAAGAAGAACTTCGTGAACTGGTGCAGCCTGTGCAAGTTCCTTTTGCTTCTCGTCGTTACAGTACTGGAAAATGTCGGTCATGGTAACGCCAGACTTCTTCATGTAAGGGATGGTAATACCCCAGTTGTGGTAAGCGCTTCCAAAGGCAACAGTTCCGTCCATAACACTGACTTGCCATTCTTTCTTGAATTCTTCAGGAGCGAATTGCTTGATGAGTTTGTTGACCTTCGTGATGGTCTCTTGGAATCGACTCATCATGTCTTCTGGAGTGACCTGAAGTTCGTTGATCAGACGATCGACCTTGTTGATAAAGAGAACAGGCTTAACCTTCTCCTTGAGCGCTTGTCGAACAACCGTCTCGGTTTGAGGCATTGGTCCTTCAACAGCACAAGCGAGAATGAAACAGCCGTCGACCGCACGCATAGCACGGGTGACGTCGCCACCGAAGTCGACGTGACCTGGTGTGTCGATGAGATTGATGAGGTAGTCAGTCTCATCAACAGCGTGAACCATTGAAGCCGAAGCAGCGTTAATGGTAATTCCACGAGCAGATTCTTGCTCGTCGAAGTCGAGAACACGTGCAGCACCAGCCAAATCACTGGACATCATACCTGCTCCAGCAATCAAGTTGTCAGAGAGTGTCGTCTTACCGTGATCAATGTGCGCAGCAATGCACAGATTTCGAATCTGTGGAAGAACGTGCATAACTTCTGTTGCCTTTTTGATGTTGTCTTCTTTTCGTCCCATGGTGTCCACCTGTCTGGTTCATTTCGCCCACTTGAATGGGGTTCTTAAGTGAGTCGCAAAACTTCGACGAAATTCGTCGCCGTGTGCGCTTTCATCGAGCGGATGCAGCGATACGCTCAACTTCTTCTTTCTTTGCAACAGCAAAGGAAGTTGCATCGCCTTCGGAAGCCTTGTTGAGCTCGTTGACGATGCACTGTTGGAGGGTTCGCTTGGACTTGTGTGTGCCTTGTTGAGCACCCTTTGCGAGGTTCTTCAAGGCAACATCGAGACGTCGAGATGGAGATGAGTCAACAGCCTTTGGTTGCGAGACAGCACCGAACTTGATTCGAGTGATTTCTTCCATAGGAGCCGCGTTGCAGATGGCATCAACAAAGATTTGCAGAGGGTTCATCTTGCGTCGCTCAGCGAGAACGTCGAGTGCGCTTTCGAACGCTTTCATTGCTGATTGTTTCTTGCCGGTGTATGCTCCGGTTCGCATGAGTTTGTTGATGTAGCGCTCAACGACGCTAAGTTTGGACTTTCCAAACCACATGTTGGCGTGGCGGCCACCGGTATGTGGTACACCAACGGTTGTGAGGTTGACATATGGTGCAAGACCAGGGTCGTTGCAGACAACTTCAGCAGCGTCCCACTTTCCAAAGACAAGCGTTCCGATACCTGCGATAGGACGATCGTCGACTACTACTTCTTCTGACATCATGAACACCTCAGCGGACTGGCTTCTCCTTGCGTCCTCGAACCATTTCATCGAGGGATACGCCGTTGACTTGAATGACCTTGTAACGAACACCTGGAATATCTCCGTACGAACGACCCATGCGTCCACCGATACCTTCGACCATGACTTCGTCGTGTTCATCGATGAAGTTGATTGCGCCGTCACCAGGAGCGAATGCGGTCAGTTTGTTACCGTTCTTGATGAGTGAGATTTTCACAGCCTTGCGGATTCCAGAGTTGGGTTGCTTGGCTTCGATACCGACCTTTTCGACAACGATGCCCTTGGCTTGAGTCGATCCAGCGAGTGGGTCGTGCTTAGCACGAGATTTGAGCATACGCTTCTTGTATCGTCGGTCAGACCAACGAAACTTTTGACGGTCCTTGGCCATTTTTGCACCTGCAAAGAGTCCTCTACCCATGTTCAAACCTCATTCGAGCGTTTTGGCGACTTTGCTTTCATATATCAAGTCGCCGTTTCATCGAAGTCAGGATTCCGCCGTCTGTGCAGAAGAATAACATCATAAACAAGGTCTTGTTAGTAAAGGCATGATTCCCAAGGGTATGCGGCCAATCGTTGCACTGCTGACCATGCTTCTCGGTTTGTTGGTAATTGTGAACCATTGGATTGGTCTCGTCGAATCCGAAGTTGATGTCCTAACAGCACATGCAGTTGGACTCATCGGATTGTTTTCGGGCATGAACATGATGCCCTCCGGCGGCGAGTCAGCGGAAGAAGAAGAGCGTCCACGCTACCTCGAAGATACTCAGACGAAATTCTGAGGACGTGATGTTTTGGCCTTTCGAGATCATCTTTCTCATGCAGAACGCATCAGCGATGAAATAAGTCTCGTTCATGGGATTTGGGAATTCAGTTCGAACCGCTCTCATCCCAACATGTTGTTTCAGAACGTGAAAGAAGTCCCAGGACAGAGGGTTTCAGTCAACATGCTGACGCGTGACCGGCTTTGCGAGGCTATTGGAATCCAACCGGAAGTCTACATCGACACACTCGCATGGGCCATGAAGAATCCAGGGACGCCTGAACTCGTATCACCAGCTGAATCTCCTGTTTACGATAACATGCAGGAAAAGGTGGATTTGCATTCCATCGCCATTCCCCATCATTGGCCTCAAGATCGAGGTCGCTATATGTCGGCCAGTGTCATCATCGCCGAAGTGAATGGCCAAAGGAATATGAGTTTTCACAGGCAGTTCCTGCGAGACGAAAACCATCTCGTTGTACGTCTTGTACCTCGGCACTTGCGTACCATGGTTGATCAAGCAAGAGAGCGTGGGGAAGAAGTCAACATCGCCATCGTCAATGCTCCTGACCCTGTTGTTCTTCTTGCAGGGGCCATGTCGTTTGATGAGCCAATCGATGAGTTGACGATCGCTGCTGCACTTCACGAGAAATTGTACGATAAGCAACTTCAATTGGTCGAATTGCCGAACGGTATCCACGTTCCTGCAGATGCTGAATATGCCATGTGGGGGCGAATTACATTGGATGACGATGACGAAGGACCCTATGTCGATATTACAGGAACCGTTGACGATGTGCGACAAGAACCTGTGATCGAAGTCGATGGAATCATTCATCGTGATGACCCTATCTTCCATGCATTGATTCCAGGTGAAGCCGAACACAAGACATTGATGGGATTGCCTCGCTCGCCCACCATCAAAGAAGCCGTTGCACAAGTTGTTGATTGCATCGATGTCCACATGACCGAGGGTGGATGCGGCTGGTTGGCTGCCGTCGTCAAAATTCGAAAGACGTCTGAAGATGATGGAAAGAAAGCCATCGAAGCTGCCTTAGCAGGTCATCGGTCGATGAAAATGGTCACCATCGTCGATGAAGACATAGACATCAGCAATCCCGTTCGTGTTGAATGGGCAATGGTGACTCGTTGGCAACCTGATCGTGACACACACATCTATCCGAATCAAAAGGGGTCGAGTCTGGACCCTTCTCGATACGAAGATGGTCTGACATCGAAGGTTGGATTTGATGCAACCATCCATCATTCAGATAACCCAGAAGGGTACATGAGCGTCCAGTAGGGATGGTCATGCGTCAATCTGCCCATGATGATTTGCAACACCCACGTCGTAATCTTGGGAACCGATATCGGACCCAAGCTCAAAAATTCGTTCGATTGGCAAAGGCCGACCCTGAGCGTAAAGAATCCAATATGCAGTGGGCCGAACAAAACGCCCGTCAAGCCTTGTTGCATGATTTCACCGATGAGAGGAACTGGCGATGTTTAGCAGACATCAAAGTTGGGCTCAAAGACAACGACGGACTAGGAATTGTATTGGAAGATGTGTTCACCGTTCTTGGCAGGGATACAGAACAGTTTGAGAAATTAAAGCAACTGGATTATCTCGAATTCGGTTTGGAACTTCTTGAGGCTGCCTTTGCTCGAGATCCACTCACACCCGATGCTTGGTGGGAAGCCCTCGTTGCTCGAGGTGGTGGCGATGAGCAAAGTGATGAAGTTCTGTTGGAGATTGCTGAATTTGCAGATCGATGTCGAGATTTGGATTTCCGTGACCAACGTGCGAACATTGTCTATGGTCGTCGAATTGAGCACCTTCGTTTGCAAGGGTTTGAGGATTTGTTCATCGAATTGAGTCGACATTTGCTCGCCCATCGACCTGTGAATCACGAATTGTGGATGCAATTGGGTCGTCTGCATGAACGACGGCAGGAGATTGATTCAGCTTGGTCATGTTACGATCATGTCCAGACATTGATGCCACATTTGCTCGTACGTGACGAATTCCTAAATCGGCTTACAGAACGTATGGATGGTGGAGAGAAGACACCATGGAGCGGGCCAAAACTCGAGCATCGCACAGCATTCCTTGAGCAGATGGAAGAACTGAACAAACGGGTTCGGCAGG
>JAAZUV010000084.1 GCA_018623995.1 Methanobacteriota archaeon | reverse complement strand
TCCAAATCCATGACCAGTGTTTGATGATGGCCGCTCCCGAGTTCTGTAAGTTCATTGAGTAGGGAATTGAGTTGTTCCTCATTCCGTGATGCCAGAATGACGTTCGCTCCGGCTTTCGCCATAATACGAGCAGTTGCTGCTCCAATTCCACGACTTGCTCCACAAATAAGGGCAGTTTTTCCTTCAAGAGCGTTGTTCTGAAGTACGGCTTGGTCTCCTAGGAGGTCCATGTTTGGCCCTGCAGGTGCCCTAACTTAGTGGTTCGCTCTCAGAGCCAATCCAAAATTGCATCTTGCTGAACAAGCCAGTCATCGCTTGCAGCATCGATGATGCTGTAATGATCACCGGGTAGCCAAACCTTCTGCACATCGCACCCTTTGGCTTTCATAGCACGTGCGTAGGTCTCGCTTTGTTCGATGGGTACATCGACGTCTCGTTCTCCATGGAACAGGAGTACAGGTGACTTTGGAGGCAGATCGATTGGATTCCGATTCTTCCACAAGGATTCGTTTTCATAGGGTGGGCAACCCATCCATTTGCGAATTGCATCTCCCTCATCACTGAGCTGTGCATCATCCGCTCCGAACAGATCTGTAATCGGCGATTGAGCGATGGCCAGCCATGGCTTCCGTTCTGCTTTGCTTGCCATTAATAGAGCGAGATGGCCGCCCGCAGAATGCCCCATGACCATGCTTCGAGTGATGTCAATGCCTGGAAGGAGTGCAAGTTGTCCCCATGCTCGAAGAACATCTGAGAGCGTATCCATCCAAACCCCCTCATCACCCTCTTCCCATCGTCGAAATTCGATGTTCCAACTAGCTACGCCTGCATCGCTCAATGCATTCGCAATCGGTTGCATCAATTCGTAGGTATACTGTTTCTTCCAAAATCCACCGTGAATCAACATAATGCACGGAACACCGTGGTCGTTTTGGAATGGAGAAGGCTCATCGGGCATATGCAGATCTGCGAACTGCCATGGTTCGGCACCCCACTGCATCCGATCGACAGGCATGATGGCCAACTCATGGCGTAACTCGGTGTCGGTCTCGTGGGAACAAGACCGTCTCACGGACGTTTCGAGATCCGGTCAAGACCATCAAGAGTCGTGCAACACCAAGACCCCAACCAGCGTGAGGTGGTGCTCCAAATCGGAATCCATCGGTGTAGAAAGCGAAGTCTTCTGGATTAAGCCCCTTGCTGCGGAGATTGTCTTCGAGGACATCGACGTTGTGCTCTCGCTGACCTCCACTGGTCATTTCATCACGACCGTAATTGAGGTCAAATCCACGACTGAGTTGCTCTCCTGTTACACCGTTTTCACCCTTGACATGGTGAATGTAGAACGGTTTCATTTCCATCGGCCATCGAGGTAGGAAGTGGAAGCCAGGATACTTGGCAGCAATGATGTCACAGTGAGATGAATCGATGTCATCTCCCCATTGAATCTCTTCTCCTGCATCCTGAATCATTTGAATCGCCTCACAGTAATCGATACGTGGGAAAGGTAGGCTTGGGACCTCGACTGCGATGGGTTCCAATTCCTGAGATTCACGGTATGCATTGATGGTCTCAATCTGTTCTTGGTCGTTTTCTGCAACACACTTCCAGATGTGATGAATCATGCGTTCCTGAACCCCCATGACATCCTCATCGGTCATCCAAGCTGCTTCAATATCGAATGAAATGAATTCGTTCAAGTGACGATATGTGTCGTGATTTTCTGCTCGGAAGGCAGGGCCAATCTCAAACACGCGCTCCATGCCACCAAGAATGGCGAGTTGCTTGTACAACTGCGGACTCTGAGAGAGGAAGGCAGGTGTATCGAAGTACATCATTGGGAACAGGTTTGTTCCCCCTTCTGAGGCTGATGCAATGATTTTCGGCGTGTTGATTTCTTTGAAACCTTCCGTGATCAAATGTTCACGTCCGTATTGTAGGACGCGTGCTCGAAGTGTGAACATGGCATTGACGTGCGCACGTCGAAGGTCAAGGAATCGATTGTCCAATCGTGTGTCAAGTCCAATAGAGACCGTGTCGGTAATACCCAAGGGCAGTGGCACATTGGCACGTGTGAGGACATTAACATCGGTAGCAACAACCTCGTACGCAGGAGGAGGTGGCGTCTCGCCTTCCTTGACCTTCGGTGGTCGCTTTTGAGCAACGGTGCCTGTGAATTGTAGCGTTGATTCTCGTGTCATTCTCTGTACGAGATCGAGGTTTTCCTCTCCAATCGTATCGCCCTTGAGGAAGACTTGTAGCTTTCCAGTACCGTCGCGAAGGTCGACGAAGCAGATTGCGCCTTTACCACGATTGGCTTCCATGAATCCACAAACAGTGACCTCTGTTCCGACAAGGTCTGCGCCCTTGTCTTGGATTTCGCCTAGTGTATGTGTTCGGTATGCCGTTGGATGCCAGTCAGCCATGTCAATTCCTGTGTGATGTTCCTAAAATAGCAATCGCCAAAACCCATACCTAACCAAAACCAAACCTTTGATAATGAGAATCCAAGGGAGCAGAGCATGACCCAACGGGTGTTCAGTTCCGAATCGGTAACGTGTGGACACCCCGACAAGGTTTGTGATGCTGTTTCCGACGCAATCGTTGACGCCTGCCTTGCAGTTGATCCAAATGCTCGTGTTGCTGTCGAAACCTGCATCAAAGGTATGCAGGACAAGAGCGTCATCATTCTTGCAGGGGAAGTATCACTTGAAGGTGAAACACCCGATTATGTTGCCATCGCACGTCAAGCCGCAGCTGAAATTGGATACACCTCGCACGACATTGGTATGGACGCAACAACGCCTGCTCTCTGCGATGTATTGGTCTATGTGACGACCCAATCGGCCTACATCAACCAAGGTGTTGATCGAGACAATGTTGAGTCACAAGGTGCTGGTGATCAAGGATTGATGTTTGGTTATGCTTGCAATGAGACCGAGGCGTACGAAGAACTCAAAGGACGCTATTTCCCATTGCCAGCAGCACTTTCACAACGCCTTTCCCGTCGTTTGCGAATCGTTCGTGAAGAGAACATTCTTCCTTGGGCTCGGCCAGACGGAAAAACACAAGTCACTGTTGCCTACAACGAAGACGGCTCTGTTCTAGGTGTTGACACGGTTGTTATTGCGATTCAACACGACAAGCATCTCAAGGACCAATTTGGAGGATCGATTGACGCTGAACTTGAACATGTACGCCAGTCCGTCCTCGAACATGTTGTTGAAGTGACGATTCCTCAGGAATTGCTTCTACCGAATTACAAGTTGATCGTCAACGGTACCGGACGTTTCGCAGACCCAGGTGGTCCGTATGCCGATGCTGGTTTGACCGGTCGAAAAATCATCGTCGATACCTATGGAGGTATGGGCCGACATGGTGGAGGTGCTTTTAGTGGAAAAGATCCATCGAAGGTTGATCGCAGTGCTGCATACGCTGCTCGTTGGGCTGCAAAGCATGTCGTTGCAGCAGGTCTTGCTACCAAATTTGAGATTCAACTCGCTTACGTTATCGGCGTGGCTGAACCTGTGAGTTTAATGGTCGATTCGTTCGGAACGGGTGCCTTCTCCGACGAAGTCTTGGCTGAGCGTGTCAAAGCAACCTTTGATTTCCGCCCTGCTGCTATCGCCCGAGACCTTGATTTGTTGCGTCCAATCTACAAGGAAACATCCTCTGGCGGACACTTTGGAAGGCCTCCAACAGATGCGGGTCATTTCCCGTGGGAGCGCATCGATTCTGGCCGTATGGAGAACTTGCTTCAATCGTGAAGTTTTCGTTCGCATAGCCGATTCGCTCAAGTGCTGAGAACACCTCGCTAGCACTGGTCCCATGTCGCAACTCTCCATTCGTGCGTTCGTTTTGGTCGGAATGATGCTGCTCGCAAGCGCAACTCCACTTGCGCAAATGAGCAAAGCGGATACAGAAATTGAACTGGATGTCGACATGCCTCACATGATTCTAACGCCAGGAGAATCAATGAACTTGACCTTAACAATCCATAACAATGGTTCTTCAATTGAGACCTACGACGTTGAAATTGATTCAACGGTTTCACCACCACCTGCCGCATGGACAGTAACACCAACTTCGAACACAGTCTCGAACGTCCTTCCGACGTACAATTCCACGTTGGCCGTTGTCGTTCAACTTGATGAAACAGCAACTCCAAGCGACAATGGCATGTTCACAATCATCGTTTCTGAAAGCGATGGAACAGCTTCTTCAACCATCGATGTGTACGTCAGTGTTGCCATTGTCTACAATCCTCATTTGGACGCAACAGGTGTCGGCGACCAAGGGTTGTTGGCGATTGATCCAGGTCAGTCGGTTGATCTATCTATTGCAGTTAGCAACTTTGGAAGTGTCACGGATTCCTACCTTCTCAGTACAGGTGAAGAACCAGACCTCAGTGGATGGTGGGCCAACTATTCCTCTGGAGGTTCTTCCAATACCACAACGTCACCACCGGCATGGTCGGCCTCGGTCAGCGATGTCCTCTCCTTTGGCAACTCTTACACGTCCGCAAATGGACTTTCATCCATGCTTGAGGAATTATTGCGAAGTGCGGACAGTCCGAGCAATACCTCTGATTTCACGAGCGGTGGATGGACCATCGCTGACCATTGGGATGACGTGAACACTTCGGGTAGCGCCCAAAATCTCTCACTTGCATCCGGTGTATGGGACACCGTTATCGTCCAAGATCAGTCACAGATACCAGGGTTTTTGCGAACGAATTCAGATTGGCTTGCAAGCAAGAACGGCAGCGTTCATCTCGCTGATCGCATCGATTCAGAAGGCGCTGCGATGATGCTCATGATGACCTGGGGACGTCGAAACGGAGATGCTCAGAATCCGATTCTTTACTCAAACTTCACGGTGATGCAAGACCGACTTGAACAAGGCTACATCGATTATCGAGACAACGTTTCATTGGAAACTTCAGCTGAGATTTACATTGCCCCTGTTGGCCTCGCCTTCAAGCACATCCATGATTCCATCGTTGCCTCGGGTGGCAATCCATTGTCCCCAACATCGACGTTCTATGGTCTCTATTCTGCCGATGGAAGCCATCCTTCGACATCCGGCTCATATCTCTCAGCATGTGTTTTGTTTGCAGCACTCACAGGCGATTCTCCCGTTGGTTTGACCGACAACACAACCATGGATGCAACCTTGCGCCTCACCCTTCAACAAGCGGCTGCAGAGGTTGTTTTCAACGGATCTTCTGAGTACACCTATCCTTGGGAGTCCTCAGGTGCCATCCAAGCCATGAGTCAACATTCATCCTTCCCTGCCGGATGGGAAGTCCGATGGTTGGACGACCAGATTGAGAATCTCTCTGCAAACGGCCAAGAGACCGCTACACTCCGAATTACCATTCCTTCTGATGCCAGTCCGGGCGCAACCGGCGTGCGATTGTACGCAGGTTCGTTATTTGGAAACTTGACCACATCGACGCTCATGGTCGTTGATGTCCAACCCGATTACGATTTGCAAGTCGATTTCCTCAATGCAGATGATGCGTTCTTGCCGGGTGAGCAGACGAATTCCTCGGTCAGATTGACGAACACAGGTACAACCGACGCATCCTACGAGTACACATTGACTGTTCTCTCTGGTCCATGCACTGCTGCTCTTCTCACCTATGCTTCTTCGCTCGTTGTCGATGCAAGCGATGATCTTGCCTTCAGTGTTGATGTCGGAAGCGCTGCCAACGTCGGTGATGTTTGTTCGCTTCGACTAACCTCAACACTTGCTTCAGATGCAACGGTATCGTTTGTTCGTGACTTTTCGTTTGAGGTCGACCGGGACATCAATTTCACGCTTCAAGGTCCGAATGGAGCCGTTGTAATGGACCCTGAAACGGAAACCATGCTGGAGGTTCGAGTTTTCAATACCGGAAGCGAAACAGAAACGTTCTCGTTGCAAATCAACAGCAATGCGAGCTCCCCAATATCGCTCATGCTCGACAGCGCATCAAGCGTCTCTGTTGCAGCCGATGCATCGGCTGTTTGGACCCTGAAGGCAGTCGCTTCAGAAGGCTCACTCGGCCTACTTGACCGTGTCGTGACGGTGACACATGACTCCATCATCAGTCAAAGTTTGACCTTGGAATTCGATGTTCAGGAACAGGACAGTTTGAGCCTGCAAGGTCCTTTAGACGGTCGAATCGTCGTTCAATCAGGCACTGAAGCGTCCGTCATGCTCACCATCGAAAACGATGGAACCTCAAACATCACACTTGACACGTTCACCATTGCGGGGCTCCCCGGAGGCGTCAATGC
>JAAZUV010000083.1 GCA_018623995.1 Methanobacteriota archaeon | reverse complement strand
ATCGAATGGGCCAACAATGGTACAACAGCCATTGAAACAACCAATATTCTATCCGATCAAAATGGACAGTTCTCCGTTGGTCAGTTCCTCTATCCTGAAGATATCATCGTTGGAGACAACACGACCTACAAGGTCTATGCCGTTGTAACCGAGATGTTCGCGTTCAATGGCGCAACCTCCTCGGACTACTTGGTCGGTGTTGAAGCCAACATGACCATCGACCCGAGCAGCAACAACTGGGACTACTTCCGAAGCGATGAACAACAGTTGTGGTTGGAATTTTATTCCTACTACACTGCAGATTACGAACGTGGAATCTATTCCAACCCGATTCCATACGCTCCAGTAACGTTCTCGTTCTATGGCGGATTGTTTGGTAACTTAACACACCCAACCAACTTTACCAACTTTGACGGCAATGGATACCGTGCAAACTCGTTCGGTCTGACTTCTGTTTCGTTTGAACAAACAGGTGGAGCAAACGGTGTATGGAAACAAGTTCAGTTTAACTCAACGATGGACAACGGACCAGGAAAGGCACCCGGCGGTCTTGAAGAGATCATCTGGAACAATAATACGAAAATGCACGATATTGTACAGGATGCTCAAGGCCTGTCAACGCAATATGTCCGAGTGAACACCAGTCTTCCGAAAGGTGATTACAGTTACATCGGTCAAGTACAACCTGAGCTTGCAACAGAGTATCCGTTCCCATTCCTGCATGGTGATGAATTCGACAATGCTCGTTCAATGCGCGTCATGCACCGAATGAACATTGATGGAGTCATGACCTTTGAAGGAGTCCATCCGATTACGTTCTTCGATTCAACCATCAACAACGGAGACGGAACCTTCGGTAACTGGCGCTACGTTTACCATGGCCCTGCTTTGACTGCAGCCGGATTGAACTACAACGAAGTCTCCGCTTACAAGGCGTACAGTATGCTTTGGGACGGAAACGACGCATCTCTGACTGGAGAAGCAGTCAACATCATCGATTTCGTTGATGTGAATGCAACGCATTGGTTCATCAAACTCGTCAACGGCGGAGATGGCGATTTGCCACCTTGTGGCCAAATCGATCCAACCGACCCAGACAGCCCAGTTCGCTGTGAAATTGTCCCAGAGATGGACACAGGCACCTCGCTTGAATTGGCTGGAAGCGTCACCAACCGCACACTTGTCCCATGGACCATTGAACCGGTTGCTGTCCAACTTGACAAGGACAAGAACGGTGTCTTCAGCAGCGGTGGAGAAACTCAATTCACACAGAAGCCAAACTGTATGGATGCTCAAGGAAACAGAATCCCAATGCAAAGCATTGACGATGAAACAGAGTGTCTGACTAAGGGCGGTGTCGAAGCTGAGTACGATTACAACTTCACGTGGGAAAGCCAGTATTCATCTGGAACTTACGGGATGCGAATCGACTTCACCAATTCGGGATACTACTTCACAGGAAACTCGTCAGCACTTGCAACAACAGGTGCGTACATCAACGTCACCGTTGTTGGAACAACTTCGTTTGAGTTGACCTCGATTGCTCGATTGTATCGAAACACGAACACATCGATTCAGGCTCGACTTGTTGACAACTCGTTGCAACCAGTTCGTGAGGCTCCGGTCAATTACACATGGTCGTTCGATGGACGAACAGAAACGAGTTACACCGATACGAATGGATTCTTTGAAATGCCATTTAACATCACAGCAGAAGACGATCTTGGTCTCTTCTCGCTCACGTTTGATTACGAGGGTACACCACTCCTCAAACCAAGCAACGCTGTGCAAGATGTATGGGTTGTTTCTCGAACCTACCTATCGGTTGTTTCAACCGATGGAAACCGCCGTCAATCAGGTGACTTGTGGGATTTCACTGCACAAGTGAAGGATGACAACAAGACGCTAGAATTCGATTCTGGAGGCCGTGACCTTGACGGAGAAAGCGCTCCAAACGGAGGATTGGTCGATGTTATCTTCGAAGGTACAGACTTCGATAACGTCCAACACCGACAGGTCGTCGCTACATTGGCTCCATCTGCTGGAGTTATTTCGCTACCAGAGACACAACCGGACAACTCTCATCTTTGCTACTATGACGGCAACGATGACGGGTTTGCAGACCGTGACGTGAACCAAGATGGTAACCTCGACCGTCTCGAAGCCGTTGGCTGTTTGAAGGCTGACATCAGTCCACTTTCGCCGACCAAGTTGCGAGAAGACCCAGAGTCCTTCTTGCCTGATGGATTCGGCCCAGTCAACGTCGTTCTACGATTTGAGGAATCGCTGCCAAACGAAGGCTGTGCACCGCTTGATGCGAGTTATCTTGGCCTTCAGGGACAGTGGGACCCATGTGCAAACGTACCAGGAAACAACCACTACCGTACGGTCATGACCTACAATGCGAACGGATTCTCACTCATTGGACGAACTTCGTTGTCGGTCGATGACCAAGTTGTTTACACGAGTGAAGTCGATCCAGTTACAGGATTGGTTGTTCCAAAGCCAATGGTTGTCACAGGACAATTGACCGACGAACTTGGTGAAGTTCTCGTAGGACGAACCATCCGTGTCAGTTACGAGATGGTCAATGGCCAGAGCGGCCCAGTCAACTGTAACGCTGCAGTGACCGATTCGAATGGAAACTATTCCATCGTTTGTCCACTCTCTGACGTTCTTGCAGGAAAGACCAAGGTTACTGTTTCGTACTCGTCCTATGACAACAACGACGCATTCCGCTACGACAACAAGACCATCCAGACCGAATTCGATGTCTTCTCGAACTCATCGCTTTCGATCACTGAGGTTGGACCGTTCAAGTCGAGCGTCGATACATACAACATCGAAGGCATTCCATACCCAGTATTGTACCTCAAGGAATCCTTCCACATCGACGCATTGTTGACACAGAGCAACGGACAGGCAGTCGGTGGTAAGTGTCTCAACATCTACCTTGATCCAGAAGAAAACATTCGTCCAATTGCAACCATCCGAACCAACGATCTTGACGGTACCGTTGAGTGGTTCAGCGGGGACCCGCTCCAGAATCCATCGCTACGTGGCGTTGAACTCACTGGTGGAAAGAAGGAAGGTTTCCGAACACTGAAGGTTGCCTTTGAGCCGGACTTCAACGTCCCTGGTGGATGTGACAAGGACGTCGAGAACGTTCTGAATGGGTCCGAGGTCGAAATGGAAGTCCTCGTCCGATCACGTGTTGATCTGCAAGTCGAGACCAACTGGTACTACGGTGGAGAAGCAGGAATTCCTGAAGGAACACTCGTCATCGGTGAAGTCGCACTACTACGTGACCGACTCGACATTGCGATTGAGAACGAAGAAATCCAATTCATCCGACAATACCGTAACGAAACTGGCGCTTGGGTCACCATGTCGGCTGCAACAAACAAGACCGTCACCAACGAGCAAGGAATAGCTCGTTTCGAATGGTCGTTCGATGGACGCTCCTGTGACGGTGTTGAATGTACGGGTGAATGGCAGGTCATTGCTGTTTATGCAGGCAGTCAGAACTTCCAAGCATCTCAGAACAACATTACGTTCGCTGTTGATTACAAGGCTGCTACAGAAGTTGAGGCAAAGGGCTTCTTTAGCCCAGAAAACGCCATGGCATTCAGTATTGTTCTGATGGCCTTGCTGGTTGCAGGTGCACTGTATTACCGCCGTGTCATGAGTCGACGACAAGTCCAGTCGCTCAGAGGTATCCTCACAGATACGATGATGCAACTTGAAGCAAGCAACGAATACATCAAGATCATCTTTGATTGTTACAAGAACCTTGTACGCCACTTCCGTAAGTACGGCTTCATGAAGAAGGTTTACGAAACCACTCGTGAGTTCGAAGCAGCGGTTCGTTCAGCGTTCAACATGGTTCCTCCGCAACAACTCGATGCCTTCTTGACCATCTTCGAAGAAGCTCGCTACTCCGATCACAACATCGGTGTTATGCAGCGTGACCAAGCAATTTCAACGCTTGGAGCGATCACGTCCTCCATCACCAGTGCATTGGGTGAGGAAGGACAGGTCAAGCGCTACGAAGCAACTGGTCTCTACGATAAGCAAACGAAGGCCGGTGAATTCGTCGCTGCAGACGGTTCTGTCCGACAAGCTGGAATTGTTGAAGGCGAATCCACAGATTTCAAGATTTGATTCTTGAATTTGTTGCACTGAAAGTTGGTTCGGGCCAACCTTCAAGGGCAGGATGCGCTCTCGCATAGCCATGGAAGACTGGAAGTTACTCATCGACCAAGCCATGCAAGTTGAAACGAACAACACGATTGAAGCGCACAAAATCTACGGCGAAGCCGTACGTTCTGCTCTCGCTCAGACACAGATGTTGCTCGGTGACCTTGAAGCTGCTCAAGTCATTGAAGCACTCTATGGTGCTCTCGTTGCTTATTCGCAGCAAGTCATGTTGCGAATGAAGGCGGAAGACCCAGAAGTTGGAGGTGTTGACCACGCCTTCCGAGCAGGTCAGGCGTACGGCGTTTCGTGTGTTCTCAACCACCTGATCGATCAGTTGACCGATGTGGCAGGAATTACAGCACTCGGAGCCCTCGATGATTTCTCAGATACCCTCCACGATGAGATCATCATTCAAGGTCGAGCTGCAGGCCTCACTGTGGAATTGCTTGATGCAAAGGGCGAGATTCTCTTCGATTGAAGTCCTGCATTCGCGTCGGTGCCTTCATAACGGGTTGGTTGGTCGCGAGACTGCCTCAAAGCATCGAGGGAGTCATATGAGCAAGCCAACACGAAAGACAAATGCCGATTTGGTCGGTCTAATCGACCAACTGAAAGCCCAGTCTCGTGACACAGGTGCTGCACTATGGCGAGATGTTGCTAAGCGCCTCTCCAAGAGCCGCAAAAACTGGGCCCAACCGAACCTAAGCCGCGTAACTCGTTACGCTCCAGAAGGTGCGACCATTCTCGTACCTGGAAAGTTGCTAGGATCAGGTG
The DNA here is from genome assembly GCA_018623995.1 of Methanobacteriota archaeon. Classification (GTDB taxonomy): domain Archaea; phylum Thermoplasmatota; class Poseidoniia; order Poseidoniales; family Poseidoniaceae; genus MGIIa-L2. The sequence continues at coordinate 1,348 of JAAZUV010000083.1, read as the reverse complement.
AAGTCACAGGGAACCGCACCATCGCCGCCTACAGTGTTAGTTCCAGTGCACGAGCGAAGATTGAAGCCGCAGGTGGACGCGTTCTCACCTATGGTGAATTGATGAACGAAAATCCAAACGGAAACGGGGTGATTATTCTTGGATGAAGCAACAACCTACGTTTTCGACGCAGATGGTCTCGTCCTTGGACGACTCGCATCCACAGTAGCAGACATGCTCCTCAAGGCTGCACGCTCTGATCGTGATGACAAGGTTGTCATCATCAATGCAGAGAAAGCCATCGTTTCGGGAAGTTCAACCTCCGTTCTACAAAACTACCATGACAAGTATGCATTGAATCACGCACGCAAGGGACCTTACTTCCCACGTATGCCGGACATGATTCTCAAGCGCACCGTTCGTGGTATGCTTCCATACCAACGAAAGAGCAGTGGTCGTCGTGCTCTGCGCAACCTTCGTGTTGAGATCGGCTGTCCTTCACACCTCGCCTCGGACCTTCCAGAAGGTCACGTCGAAGGCGATGCAAGCAAAATCCGCAAATCCTTGCCAGAGAGTTTCGTCAGTTTGGGCGACATCAGTGCAAGCCTCGGTGCACCTGCGCACCGATGGACTGGAGGTGAACAATGATGGCACGAAAGAAGAAATCCGTTGAGAGTTCAGGAAAGCGCAAGACAGCCATTGCACGAGCATCTGTCAAAGCTGGAAAGGGCCGTGTTCGCGTGAACAGTGAGCCAATCGAAATTCTCCAACCTGCCCTTGCTCGACGCAAGGCAATGGAACCACTCGTCATTGCTGACGCCATGAACCGATTGTCCAAGGTTGATATCAATTTGACAACGACCGGTGGCGGCATTATGGGTCAAACCGATGCCATTCGAACCGCTATTGCACGTGGACTTGTCCACTACAACGGTGGAGCAGAAGGAATTGATGAAGAACTTCGAGATGAGTTCCTACGATTTGATCGCAGCCTCTTGGTCAACGATCCACGTCGCAAGGAACCAAAGCATCAACTTGGTCGTGGTGCTCGTCGCAAGAAGCAAAAGTCGTATCGATGAGGTGAACAAGAGATGATAATTCCAATCCGTTGTTTTAGCTGTGGTACCGTTATTGCTCACAAGTGGGATGAGTTCAACAACAAAATTGCTGAAGGAACCAGCGTCGATCAAGCACTTGACGATGTTGGCCTCGAGCGATACTGTTGTCGACGCATGTACGTTGGACACATCGATTTGATCGAAGAGATTGTCCCGTTCAGCGCTCAGCACAAGTGAGGAGATTCACGGGCCTGTGGGTTAGCTTGGCCTATACTTGGCGGCTGGGGGCCGTCAGACCCCAGTTCAAATCT
>JAAZUV010000014.1 GCA_018623995.1 Methanobacteriota archaeon | reverse complement strand
GTCTCTTCTCGCCACTGCTTTCCGAGGAATTTTTCCTCGATGGTGTAGGAAAATTCTGTTTCTGGGTCAAAAATAGAGCGAACGACGATGTCCAGCACAAGGGTTCCGTTGGATGCTTGGTCGGTCGGTAACGCTGCAGTACCTCGCAACGTGAAATTGGAATCTCGAGGAAGGTTTCCTATTTCGAAGGTTCTTGGTTGTGTCGAATCACTGTCAATGATGGCACCTTCAGGCGGTGCGAATCCCATGTCGGTTGAATGAGAGGATTGCAATTGAACAATCAATCCATCTTCGAGGTTACCATCGTTACGAAGTTGAACAGCAAAACTCACCACGTCTCTTGAGTCAACTTCGCTGACTCCATCCAAAAATGTCCATGCCACGTTCGGACCTACGACAACATCAATCGTGTACGATGCGAATGTTTCACCATTGAGTAATTTAAGATCGAATTCAACAATGCCTTGCTGGTAAGCTGTTGCATTTTCGTTGATCATGAACTCAATTGCTTGGAACGTTCCTTGGCCATATCGAGCCAATTGGAACGTTGAATCCCCAACGAAGACATCCGTAACAAACGATGGTAAGGAAGTTAGTTCAGTGGTTACAGCATCATTGAAATTTCCTCGGTTTTCAAGGCTGATAGATGCAGAGCAGGTCGCATTTGGTTGGAGGTAGGTACAATCGACTGGCACGAGACTGTGTTCAAACGCTCTGTCCCATGAGACGTTGACAATCGCTGTCTCACGTACGGTTCGGAACGGGAAGTTTGTTGGGTGAAGGATGAGGTCAACAGAAATTTTCCCCGATGTAATTGCTGGTGCCTGTACACCAATCTCAACAACACGTGTTTCATTTGGCATCAGAAAAACATCTTCAAAGGCATTGAACAAAGCCACAGTCCAACCTTCACTGGTAATTCGATCCGAATCTGCTTCAGTCGATGCAACTCCATTGACGGCGAGATTGCCCAATGTCATAGCGAGGGTATCGGGTGTGTTCCCTGTGTTACGAACAGTAACATCGACACGGGTATTTCCGTCCGGGTCGACTACAACGTTCGACTGAACCGCATCGATGGTTGCGTTTCGAAATGAACTGACTTCAAGCGTAAAGTCCCACGCAATACTGACGCCATCTAGCCCAGAGGTGCCAATCAATCTGAATGTTGGTCCTTGATTTGCCAAGGGTGCTCCATCGATGACTTCTGGAACATCGACCCAGATTCGAACGAAATCCATGGTGTCCGGACCAAGAAGCAATTGCGATGTTGAACCGTCTACTTCTGCCATGTTCCATCCCCAGTTCCAAATCGATTCAGTCTGAATGGTGAACGAAAGATTGTCATCAAGTGTTGCATTGCTTGTCACATTGGTTGCGACATTGGTGCGAACACCAGGGTCAACAACAAACGTGGAGGATTGTGTATTGCCGAAGTACACGTTTGATGGTGCTGTAATTTTCAAGTCCACATCGGTGCCCTTGCTGCTTTGATCTCCGAGATCGACAATCGTGATGTTGAGGCTCTCCATGCCATAAGGGGTGGCTTGGGGTAGGGTTATGGTCCACAAGAAACGCTTTGTCTCCCCATTATCAAAAACCAATTCTTGGCCGTTACCAGAGATGCTGCTTAGGTATTGCGTTGCCAATTCAAGTTTGAGAGTGGTGCTCTCAGACCCCGAATAGGTGACGTCAATGTGTTGTTGAACAGTCTGTCCAGGATATGCAACATAGCGCTCAGCAGGCGTCAATTGAATGTTCGATGAATCTGCCACCGCATTCATCGGTAGAGTCAAGAGAAGAACGAGCAAAAACACAGCTCGTTTCTGGACCATAGTGGACCTACTCAGTCTTTGGTTTTGAAGCAAGCGGCAATTTGATTGGACCACTTCAAAACACATATCAATCCAACTCGAAAGCGAGTTTCATGCCCCCCTTCTGGCCATTCAAGCGGACCAACAAAAAAGAGGAAGTCATTGACGAGACGCCTCCAGCACCGATTGTTTATCGCAAGGGCCAAGATGTGCACACAGAGAAGCACTCCTCATCGGAAGAACGAAATGAATCTGCATACAAAGACGCACTCGCTCTGTTCGGCGGAGGAGATACAACGGTTGTTGCATCAAGCAATGTAGCGGATGATTACGATGGCGTGAGCAATGAGCCGGCTCCTGAGTCAACATCTGTGACTGAACCAGCGTTTGAATGGGTTCACCATTCAGACGGCTATCATTACAAGAAACTTAGCGATGGAGCCTTCGAACCAACAGCATATGTGAAGAACGCTGACGGTTCGTATTCGGCATACGTCTAATCGAACAGCGTACGCAATGGTCGTATGAGTTGAGGCCCTTTCGCCGTTGTTTTATTCACTTCTCGATCGACTGGATGCACTTCGATGGTGATGCCCGAGGAAGGTTGCTGAGCATCTTTCAACCACGAATCTGCTTCCATTTCATCGATGATAACGGGCATTCGATTGTGGATATGTTGAATCTCCGGAATCGATTCTTGAGTGAGTATTGTGAACGTGTTCAACGTTTGTTCTACCTGTCCCCAATGCTCGTAAATTCCGGCCATGAGCAAGACATCCTGATTTGCAACTGAGTGATAGAACGGAACTTTTCCTCTCGGTGTTGTCTTCCATTCGTACCATCCATTGGCAGGAACAAGGCAGCGGCGTTGCCGATAAGCTTCTCGAAACAATGGCTTCGAATCGATTGTTTCGACTCTGGCATTGATCGGTTCCATCGTGCTCTCTTTGCTCCATGATGGGCGAAGGCCCCACTGCATTGAAGTGATGGCAAGGTTGTCCGAGTCGTAATGAATCACGGGTGTTTTGTTTTGGGGACAGATGTTGTAATTTGGTTCGATGACAGGCTGTTCAATTTCGGCTGTCAACTCGGGCCATTGGTCACCTTGAAATGCGAATCGGCCACACATGTCGTTCATCACACAGGATCTGTGATTACAGATTTGAGCGCTTCAACATCGAATTCAGCACCGTTCAGTGGTACGAGGAGTTCAAACGTTTGAGAGATTGCTGGGTCGATTTCCCCAAAGCAACCAACCCACTCCCCACCGATAAGGACGCGAGCCGCTCGACCAGCAAGCCAAGGCCCATCGTTGTCAGGAAGTGCCTCGATGGTGACGTTTTCAGCACCAATGTCGCGCAAAAATGCCTGGATACGACCTCGAATCGCTGCAAAGCCTCCACTTTTTTCAGCGGTCAGGAACGCCAATCTGTCCATGTTGGAATGATCTCGAACGACCGTTCCAAGTTCGTAGACAGACTGAGGCAAGTCGTGATGTCGATTTGAAGCAAGAAGACGAAGGAGTCCTGGCAAAAGGAAATGGCGCATCATGGTGTGCTCAATCGTGATTGGATTGGTGATACGTGTAATTGCATTGAACGGTTTCCAACGCATCCTCTCGAATTGGTCCTCATCGTTGGAAAGTGTGAGCGATTGAATTTGCATGAAGCCCATGCCTTGCATCGATGTTCGAATTCTTCTTCGAAGGTGATCGTCCGGTCGAGGCAGGGCGTTCATCGGTGCTTTTGGTACATCGGTACCCAAATCTTCGTATCCATGTCCAATCGCTAAATCCTCGACAAGATCAACAGGATGCAAGAGGTCGAAACGCCAGCGAGGCATATCGAAACCAAGCATGTCTTCACCCTCGCCTGCGTGCTGCATTGCCCCATCATCACTGATTTCTTCTGCAGTGGCTGCAGAGCGACCAGTGTAGCGACCACCCATTCGAATCATCGCATTCGAGAGTTCATCTTCAGTCATATCTCTTCCAAGAATGGTCCTGACGAGGCGCTCAGGGACTCGATGGTGAACTGGCGACCAATTTGGGAGCGTTTCCTTCTGGCCTTCGCAATCGGTTAAGGCGATTGTTTCGATGGTCCCACCACGCTCTTTCGCTTGAAGTGCGACGAGCATGAGACACGATTCACAGGCTCGACGATCCCATCCAGTCACATCGATGAACAGGTCACGAGTCGACGATTGAACGGTCGTGTGTGCACCATTGATAATCGGTGGGAACGAAAGAACGGAACCGTTCGCATCTTCGATGATGGGCACTCTCTCCATGCCATCCAATAAGTGAGCATAATCGACGCCTTTAGGATGGGATGAAAGAATCTCATCGATGGTCATTGGATTCTCCATCGCAAGTGGAACAAACGAGTGGTTTCGATCAACAGCCTTCACCGTAAATGGTGGGTGAAGAGTTGACAAGTCGTGCACCCCAATGCTTGCACGTCGACGTCCTCGACCAAGAGCGAAGTGAAGCTTTTCTTGATGATCCATCAATTGTTTGATGAATGCATCCATTTCGTCATTATCTTTCATTTCGAGTCCACGAACAACTGCTCCTAGGATCACTGGTCGGATGTTTGCAAGTTCGGCTTCAACCGTCATAGCGATGCCACTTTCGTTCAATGATTCGTCTTGAAGTGTGACTTGATTGTGAAGAAATCCTCGCATGGCGAGACTGAGTGTTTCTGCACTAAGAAGGTCCGGTCGATTTGGGAAAATCTCGATGTCGAGAGTTTCCTTATCGCAGCGGTCAATGTCTGTGCCGAGCAATGGAAGACGATGATCAACGTCGTTAATGTCGTGCTGACATCCGTGTTTGGAAAGCAGGGATGCGAGCAGATTTTGGTCAACAGATATGGTTGGCATTTCTTCACCTCATCGTGCAAACCAATGCGGAAGTGGTCGTTCATAGCCGACCATGCGCAAACCACTGATGGCAGCTGTGTCGTAATCGAGGGCACGAAGATGCGCTCGTTGAACCTGATCGATGGACTCAAGTCCGAGAGTACGGAGGATACGCATCATATCGATGGAAAGGCCTTGAAGCCAGAACTCCATGTCTTCCCTCTCAAGGACGGGTGGTTGTGTGACCACAAATTGTGCACCGGCGCATCGTGCGACGATAATGTCATGTGCATCGCATGTGAATCCAAATTCAAGAGCGGCTGTGGTCTCAGTTGTCTCAAGATTGGTTTTAATAGATCGACCGATGATTGGCAATGTTGCAGCCTCTGGAACCCCAGTTCCATCCTCAATTCGTGAAACAGCAACCTGGAGGTTGTGGTAAACAGCACGCTTGTGATGGGCTTGGATTCTTGAAATTCCCTGACAGGCCAAAATGGGTGCATCAGCGGTGAGCAACGTGCGGAGGACGACGAGCAAGCCGTCAAGTTCCTCATCGGTCATTGAGGGGAGGCTGTCAAAGTCCAAACAAGCCCCTGCGACAGATCTTGAATTCGCAGGAAGATTGACCAAGCTTCGTAGGTTCAAGTGTAGTACGTCGATTGGGCGCGGTTGTTCCTCGACAAGGAATGGTTGTGTTTGAATGTACGACAAACGCCCTGTTGAATTTGCCTCGACAGCCAAAACGCTCCCATCGGGGACGTATGGTAAAACAGGGAGGGGGAGAAGGATTGGCAAGGCATCTTCGTCTGCCCCATGAATGAGCGCAGCAGTATCAACATCGTGATTTTCGATCAGTGGTGCTTCATCCATCGGAGTGATGGCGATGCTCGAGAGGTCGCCAGAGGAAACGGTTGAACCATCGATGTGGAATTCAATGCTGTTGTTTGATTCGAGACAAAATGCATCGTTGCTTAATGTCATGCCGTGATTCTCAATCATTGAGTTGATTTCCTTCAACTCCTTTGAGGTCAATGGACGAAGCTGCGTTCCTTGGGGTGGTGTTGGACAGCGTCCTTCTATGATGACCATGCCGCCTTTCATGCCACATCCTGCATTGTTTCCAACATCGCCTTGGACGACGATCATACCACCCGTCATGCCGTTTCCTATGCGTTGGCCGACATCACCTTTGACGGTAATCAACCCATCGTTCATGAACATTCCAAGATCGTCGCCGCTACCATCTTGCCCAGTGATGCTTCCACCTTGCATCATGAATCCTGCACAACGGCCAATGTATCCTGATGCTGAGAGTTTACTTCCTTGGTTGTAGGCGCCAAAGAAGGCTCCGGCTTCACCTTCGATATCAAATGAGCCTCCGATACCGAACGAACTGGTCCATGAGCCGAGTTTTCCTAGTGCACGGATTCGAGCTCCTTCAGGCATAGCAGGACACAATCCGATCTCGCCGTTCTTAGGAACCTCTTCACCAGAACCGGTCCAGCCAATTCGGAGCAGAGCATTTTGTTCTACAGCTGCTTGGAGCCGTGGAAGGAACTTTGCGTTGATGCTCATGGAGCGCTCAAAAACATCTCCTCGTCCCGCCATGGTTCAACGGTGTCTGATGTCGGTCAAATACCCTCTCCTTGAGGACGTGTTGAAACATGAATTTGCATTGCATTGATGCGGCACGAACTGTTTATGGATGTTCAGCCTTGCCACGATGTTGAGCAGTATGGTCGTTAAGGTCGCAATCAACGGATACGGGACAATCGGAAAGCGTGTTGCAGATGCAATCGATGCGCAGGACGACATGGAGATTATTGGCGTTACAAAAACAAGGCCGTCCTTCGGTTGTGACCTCGCTGTCCGGAAAGGATATCCTCTGTATTGCACGTACGATGCAGAAGACAAAATCGCTGCATTTGGTCCAGCAGGGTACGACTGCAAAGGGGGTTTGACCGATCTGCTCTCTGTCGCCGATATCGTTGTCGATTGTTCACCAGGAAAAGTTGGTGCTCAAAACAAGGAGCTCTACCAAAAGGCCGGCGTCAAATGGATTTTTCAGGGTGGCGAAAAGCACGCCATGACCGGCATGTCCTACACGTCCAGTGGCAACCATTCTGAGAACATGAACGTCGAAGGCACTCGCGTCGTTTCGTGCAATACGACCGGTCTTTCGAGAACCCTGGTCCCCTTGCTTCATGCATGTGGTTCCCTCTCAGTCGAGTGTACGATGATTCGCAGAGCTGCTGACCCAGGCGATTCCAGCAAAGGGCCAATCAATGCCATCAAACCTGTCCTCAAGGTACCAAGTCATCATGGTCCTGATGTCATGACCATTCGCCCAGAAATTGAGATCAACTCATTGGCAGTCGCTGTTCCTACGACCATTATGCACGTTCATGCCATCGTTGCTACGTTGCCAGAGGGACACGGAATGACTACAGAATCCGTTCTTGAATTGTGGTCACAACAGCCTCGTGTGTTGATTATGAACGGTGCTGAAACAGGTATCACAACCACGGCTGAGGTGATGGAATTCTCGAGAGATATCGGCCGTAAGTGGGGTGATCTGCACGAAATCTTTGTGTGGGAGGATGGAGTCAAACTTGATGGAAATACACTCTACTACTTCCAAGCCATTCACCAAGAGTCCGATGTCATTCCTGAGAACGTTGACGCAATTCGGGCACTCATGGGCCTCGAAACCGATTGGAAACTGTCGGTAAAGAAGACCGACGATGCTATTGCTACGTACAATGGATTGTAGTCAAAAAAGGCGCATCCTCAAAAACCCAATCGGGGTCGGGTAACTATGCATCTACGCCGCAGGTGTTTTCTCCTGCTGTCCATCTTCCTCCTTTCGTTGGCATTTCCGATGGCATCATCGTCTCCGGAGACTATCGCAGAAACTGAGGTTGTTGAGTCCATTGATTCGACTTGGATGCCAATTCAACCTATCTCCACCCGTTCCGTTGCCATCAAGACAGTTGATCCAACGATCCATCTTGCAGGGTTCTCATTCGATCCTGAACTCACCGATTTGAGTTACATCAATTCCGCTTGGGGTGCTTCATTTTCAACCTCGCTTTATCTTGTTCAACTCCAACTCAACGATGCATCCATCATGAACGGGTTTGAGGATTCATACGACATCGAGGTCCTTGAACGCCAAAGTCAGGGCGTTTTCATTGTGCGTGTACATGATGCATCACAGATTTCGTCAATTTCATCGAATGATAACGTTCGCTGGATGGGGGCTTATGCACCATACATGCGTACGACAAACGACGCAATAGGTGCACGCCTTGTTCAAATCACCGTTGCGGGAGACATTGAATCTTCGAACGTTGCTTCGCTCACAACACACCTTGTCCAAAATGGTGCATCGTCGTCATGGTGCTCGTTGGACATGTGCGAGGCTGTTTTCGAGCATGGGCTCAATGCACACGAACTGCGACGAATCGCTGCGCATGACGATGTTCTCTTTGTCGCAAAAGCCTACGATCTCCAACTCCACAACAACCTGGCAGCCACAGAAGTGGGTGCTGTTGCTATCCGAGCAACGTCCTCGCTAGGCCTCGACGGTTCTGGAGAGACGATTGCTGTCATGGATACTGGCCTTGACAACGACCATCCAGATGTCCTCGGTCGTATCGCTGCAATCAACACGCAATACGGGCTCGATTCATCCCCTGTTGACAGCAACAGCGGACACGGCACACACATTGTCATGACCGTTCTTGGTGACGGCAGTGGAGATGCATCGACAACCGGTGTCGCACCTGAAGCCAATCTCGTAATGTATGCTCTGGAACACGACCCAACAGGATACTTTGGTCGTCAAGGCTCCATCTATGACCTCCTTTCAGATGCTGAACTCAAGACCGCCCGAATTGCTGTCAACGCTTGGGGTTCGAACGGAAACTTTGGATTCTATACCGCAGATTCAAGATCAGCAGACCAATATGTTTCAAACAATCAGTACTTACTTCCTGTCTTTTCTGTGGGTGATAACGGAGCCTCGGGTGCATCAAAAGTGACTGCCCCGGGTACGGCAAAGAACGTCCTCTCCATTGGTTCGAGCAACAACGGTAGTGTCAGTGCTTCCTCATCGCAGGGTCCTACGCTCGATGGAAGAATCAAGCCTGACCTTGTTGCTCCCGGAGAAGGAATCTGTTCTGCAAGGGCAGAGGAAGCCAAGAGTGTTGTCGGTTCAGTATGCGCAAGCGGAACGCACAGCAACACCCGCTCGATGTACATGGAGTTGAGTGGAACATCGCAAGCCACCGCAGTGGCCAGCGGTTCTGCAGCACTTGCTCGTGAGTACCTCCGCGAGGTTGCTGGAATCAACAAGCCCTCTGCAAGCCTCATCAAAGCAACCCTTGTGAACGGAGCTGAAGACCTCGGTACGCCTGATATTCCAAACAGCAACGAAGGCTGGGGGCAAATCGATCTGGAAAACAGTCTTGCTCCAAGTTACGCTGGAACCGATTTGGACGTTTTCCACGATGATGCTCGCGAACTTCGTGCAGGATTTTCAATGCTGTATTCCTTCGACATGGATGCATCAAAAGGTGTCGACCTTACACTCGCTTGGAGCGATGTTGAAGGGAGCGCCAATGCACCGCAATCTGAATCCAGGCTCATGAACGATCTCGATCTTGTTCTGCAAGCACCGGATGGAACAACCTACCTTGGTAACAACTTCGTCAGCGGGGCTTCGGTATCAGGTGGCTCTGCTGATGATCTCAACAACATCGAGCGCGTACGTCTTCCGGCGGGCACAAGCACGCAAACCGGTGAATGGATGATTATGGTCGAACATCGTGGTGGAAGTAGCCAACGCTTCAGTGTGGTGTTGGCAGCAGACGCCACGCTCATCCCTAAGGCAGATTTGACGACCTTTGGAAACAGTATTCTCCCATCTTCCTTCACTCCGCTCGTCGGGGACTTGGTCTCGGTTTCCCTCGCTTGGCACAACCAAGGCACACTTGCCTCGGGTGTTTACCGAATTCAAGTAGAAGATGTGACAGAAGGCTCCATTCTCTATGATTCAAATCGCTCCTCACTTGAAGGCGGTGAACTCGATTCCGTTTCGTTCTTCACGCAATTTAGCACGACGGGAATCCATACGCTGCGACTCTCTCTTGACACAAACAACCAGGTCCCTGAGTTGAATGACGGCGTAAGTGGTACAGACAACAACGTGCTCGACGTGAACATCGAAGTTACAGCCCAAGGATTGAGAGTGGTCTTCCTCAATGAGGATGGCAGTGTCCCTCAGTCAACGGCTGATCGAGACGCAGCTGCAACTGTGGAAATGGATGTTCGAAATGAAACAGGCCTCTCGCTTCCGTTCGTTGTCATGCACGAGGGTACTGGAGAACGACCCGTCAGTTTGACAGTTTCAGGTGTCCAAGAACCAGACTTGATTTACCCGGCGATTCTCAACAGCCCAGAAGACCAATGGTCTCGTACAGTGAACGAATCCGGGCCGTTCACGCTCAGCGGTCAAGGAACCGAAAATGACACTGTTTATCTTCAGTTGGATTTGGAGGATCTTTCCGCAGCACTTGACGGTTCGACAGAACGATTTGCTCGTGCAGGAACCTTCGTCGTTGACGTAACCGCTCGCTACCAAAATCAGCCGACAGTATCGCACACGCAACGACTGACCTTCACCATAGATCAAGTCGACTCGGTTGATGTTGTTCCATCAGGAACCGTCGGTGTGCAAGCACAACCTGGTGCAAGTACTGGTTTCTCGATTGGTGTGCGGAATACTGGTAACTCAGCAGCACAATACACGATGTCATGCACATCGGCCTCACAATGGCAGATTATGCTCGGGAACTCCAATTCTTCCACACTGGAGTTCGAACCACTGAATATCCTGCAAGATCTGTCGATGGATGTGAATGTGTTTGTCCCGGGTGTTTCAAATGGCCAACCGGCAGCAGGTTTCATCGATCAAATCACGTGTGTTGTGACCTCACCAACTGATCCAACGTTGAACCATGTTGAAGTGGTCGATGTTGCTGTTTCGGAATTACGTTCTTTCAAGTCCGATCTTTACGGTCCGTCCGGTGCCATCGGCCCTGGTGCACTCGCTGCGCCTGTCTATGCCAACACTGGAGACGTCGTCTACTACAATCACACCATCAGCAACGATGGAAACACAGAGATGGGCTTCACAGTGACGCTTGAGAGAGGCAACCCATCCTGGGCTGCTCAAATGTCGTACCTCGACCAAACGAGTTCAACCAATCTCAACTTGAACTTACTAGCTGGACAATCAGCAGATGTACAGTTGATGCTCCTTGTTCCTGAAACTGCCCGAGAAGGGAACTCAAACACCTACACTCTTCGTGTTGAGCACAGTGCGCAATCGTTTACACTCAACACAACATCTCTGGTCGTATCGGACAATCTCGATGTGCAACTTGAGCAAGCAGAAGTAGGAATCGTATCTGCTGTTGTTGGTGAAAATTTCACATTCGTTGAACTCAATGTTCTCAATACAGGCAATGCTGACCTCGACCTAGAATGGAGTTACGGACTTGCACCGGATGGATGGACGGTCAACTATGCGAACCCACCATCGTTCGTCGGTGTTCTATCCCAAGCCAACGTTGTTGTCGCCATTCTTCCACCAAATCAAACTGATGCGGGTACTGGCTTTGATCTCCCACTCTATGTCAATGCAAGCAACAATGGTCGTTTCGTAACGAGCGAATTGATTCTAAGAGTGGAAGTGCCAACGAGTGATTTCGCTGGCATCTCGACCGATATTACTGCAGCACCACTGCTTTTCATACCACGTGGCGATTCTGCAAAACAAACCTTCACCCTCGTAAACGAAGGTAACCAACCACTGAGTGGTGAACTGCGGGCTGAAGTACGTGACTCTGAAGGCATGGTACTTTCGGATCGAAAGGTCACCGTGTCTCCATCATCCATCACCGATCTCGGTGTAGGTCAAAGCATCGATATTGTCGGCAAGGTTACACCCGATTCCGACGCAAAGGACGGTCGCTACCAACTCATTATCGTGTTCACGTCTGATTCAAACGTCGTTGTTGAATTTGCAGCGGATACAAGCGTAAGTGCTCAACAATCTTCTGGCGGGCTGCTTAACATGTCGCCTTGGATTGCTTATCCGTTGCTGGCAGCAGTTGCGGTTGCGATGGTTATCGGAGCTCGTCGACTCAAATCCTCAGCGAAAGTCAGCGACTCAAGCACCGACCTCGTCTCTCCTGATGCACACACAAATCCAGATCACCTTGGCACACGACGAGACGAAGCTCTCGACATCAGCCATTCTGTGAACGACATGGCATCGGGTGAAGTCTCTCAAGATGAAATCGCTGCAGCACTTGCGCAATCGATGGATATGCCAGTTCCAATCACATCAGCACCTGCTGGACTTCCACCTGCTGGACTTCCACCTGCTGGTTTGCCTCCTGCTGGTCTTCCTCCGGCAGGTTTGCCTCCTGCCGGTTTACCACCCGCAGGACTTCCACCATCTCCGGTCAAGGAAGTCCCACCGATACCAACAGGACCACCATTGCCACCTGGAGGTCTTCCAAACGGATGGACCATGGAGCAATGGCAACACTACGGTGAACAGTATCTCCAACGCATGGGTCTGAAGTGATACGTTCAAATGGATGATGCAGAACGTTGGTCCATGCTCAACATAGTTTTGTTTGGTCCCCCTGGCGCTGGAAAAGGAACGCAAGCCCAACGTATGATGGATGCGACTGGTCTGCCTCAGGTTTCAACGGGTGATATGCTTCGTGCTGCAGTTAAGTCGCAAACAAGCGTCGGACTTGAAGCGAAGAAGTACATGGATGCGGGAGCGCTTGTACCTGACCAAGTTATCATTGATCTGATTAAAGATCGAATGAAAGAGGATGATGCGCAAGATGGCGTCATGTTTGACGGCTTCCCTCGAACCGTTCCTCAGGCAGAAGCACTCGCTGAAATCGTTGACGTTTCGATTGTTCTTGCAATCGATGTTCCAGACGAACGTATCGTAGAGAGAATCTGCGGTCGATTCAGTTGCGGTAATTGTGGTGCTGTCTATCATGATTCATTCAATCCCCTTCCCGAATCTGGTTGTGCTTGTGGGGCCTTTTCCGAGAAGCGCCGTGCAGACGATACAGAAGCCACAGTCGTTGCACGATTGAAAGCTTACCACGAACAAACAGCACCTCTTGCAGCATTTTACGAGGATTCAGGACTGTTCACAGTTGTTGATGGTGATAGAGATATTGACTTGATCACAACAGATTTGCTCAATGCACTTGAGTGAGGTCGAGCAAATGAGTCGCCGACGACAACGTCTGAAGGACAAGCGAAGGCAATATGCCTTGCAATCCCGAGACCATCTTCTTACGATGCTTCAGGATGCTGAGAACCATCCAATCAAGCATCGCGAGAATTATGCACGTCATTTGTTCAAAATCTCTCGTCGTCATCGTCTCAGGTTGACACGTGAAGCGAAGCAAGTCGTTTGCCGCAAATGCTCATCCTTGTTGGTTCAAGGATCAACTGCTCGAGTACGATTACGAAAGGGTTTGAGGATTCAAAGCTGCCTCAAATGCGGGCATGTATGCCGCACCCCTTATTCGTCGTCAAAGGAGGTTCCAGCGTGAAAATTCCTGATTCAATTCTACGTCAGGCAAAAGACGCCTCATTGCCCGTAACGATGCGGATTGGGAAATCAGGCCTTACGGATGCTGTCGTTGTAGAACTGGATGGGCAACTCTCGTCGAGAACATTGGTCAAGGCAAAGGTCAACCGTGGGCTCTTTCCTCGTGAAGAGATGAAACAGGTTTGGGCACATCTCGCTAACGAAACGTCAAGTCATGTCGTTTTTGCTCGAGGTAATGTGGCTGTGTTTTGGAAGAATTGATTCAAACACCAACCCAACGCTCAATAAGGTCATGTTGGTCCAAACAGCATGGGCGGTAGTCTTCTTTTCTCGCGGCGACATCCAGCACAATTGATTGCACTTCTCTCTTTGATTATCGTCGGGACGATGTACTTCGTACAAAGCGGCTTCGCTGCAGGTGGTGGAGATGGAATTCATCTCGAGATTACTGTCAAGGAAGGAATGGATAAGCAAGCCGTATACGTCGGGCTTGGCATTCTCTTGTTTGTTTATGCTCTGATCATTACCGAGGTTGTTCATCGAACACTTGCTGCGGCACTTGGTGGACTCCTCGCTGTTGTCGCACTGAACTTTTACTCCGTCGAAGACACGCTCAGTCTCAAAGCAGTAACGACCATGATCGATTGGGAGACCATCGGTCTTCTTCTTGGTATGATGGTTATGGTTGGTGTCATCTCACACACGGGCGTGTTTGAATGGTTCGCAGTGCAAGCGTACAAGAAAAGCGGTGGAGAGATTTGGACACTTGTTGTTATTCTCTGTGCGGTTACGGCTGTTCTGTCGGCGTTTTTGGACAACGTTACAACCATGCTTCTGCTTACTCCGGTTACAATTCAAATCGCAAAAGTACTCGACATTAAACCGATACCGATTTTGATTTCCGAGGTTCTATTTTCCAACATCGGTGGTGCAGCCACCATGATTGGTGACCCTCCGAACATCATGATTGGATCTGCCATGTCTCCGTCGGCGATTGAAGGAAACAAAAATGATGAAATTGCAGCACTCGCATCAGAGGGTGTCACATTCAACGACTTCATCATCGAGATGGCACCCGGTATTCTGCTGACAATCGTCCCATCCTTCATGCTCATTCGCTGGTTGTACAAGGACGAGTTTAGTGGTCGACGTGATCGAGACATCACTGAACTTGAGCGCCAATATGCGATCAAGGACATGAAAGGTCTCAAGGTAAGTGGCACCATTCTCTGTCTGGTCATTGTCGGATTTTTCCTACACCCAGTCGTTCACATTGCAGTTTCTTGGGTTGCGCTCGCAGGTGCAGTCATTATGCTGCTTGCAACGAACCCACACGAATTAGAAGAGCCCTTGGAACATGTTGAGTGGACGACGCTACTCTTCTTTGCTGGTCTCTTTGTCCTCGTTCATTCGTTGCAATACATGGGCGTCATCGACTACATTGGAAGTTTTGTTGAGAAAGGTATCGAATCGTTTAGTGAAGAATACAGACTTGCTGCTGCTGTTGTGATCATTCTATGGGTCTCAGCTATTGCATCTGCCTTTATCGACAACATTCCATACACAGCCACAATGATTCCAATCGTTCTCTCTCTTTCGGTTGAACTTGACCTCGATCTTGGGCCATTGATTTGGGCACTTGCCTTTGGTGCTTGTCTTGGCGGTAACGGAACGCTCATCGGTGCCTCAGCAAACGTTGTAACAGCAGGACTTTCTGAAGAAGCCGGCTACCCAATATCCTTCAATGAATTCTTCAAAGCAGGTTTCCCTGTCATGCTTCTCTCGACCTTCATCATCACCTTCTACATGGTCCTCGTCTATGTTGTAGGCGGCGAAGATGGTGGAACAACATGGAAGATTGCTCTCACCTGTATTGCGCTCATCGGAATCATTGCTCAATATTCCCGAGGCCGTGCCAAAGGAAAATCGCCTGCCGAGGCATTGGTTGACGATGACGCTGAAGAAATCATTTCTGCCATCAAGTCGGTGGTTATTTCCTCTGGTAAAGCAGACATGGCACTTGATGCCGAAGAGTAGGCTCGCCAAGGCGTTGGATTGAAGAACCTGAACCCGAAGGGACAACGGGGTCACCATGAACGAATGCGGAGTCTGCGGCATTCTGTATCTCGCTGGTGGTTCTTGTCCTGCTTGTGGTTCACAAATTCAAAAGAAATCTCAAGATTTTCAGGACGCAGAAATGGTTCTACCTACAGAAGTGCCTGGTTTGGACGAGGCCGCTGACGCTTGGTATGATCTGGAAGGTATGGAGCGTCCCGTAGAGGTGAAGGAACCTGAACCTTCCTCCTCACTTCCATTCGGCTTTGGTGGTGAATCGCTGACCAACGTGTCACGTCTGCCGTTCGGAATCGGTAGTCATCGCGACGGAATACCATTCGATGTCGAGCAAAACACTGAAACAAACGAAGATGTGCCTGAACCTGAATCTCCTGTGGTACTAGCAGATGAGAATGTCGCCGAGCCAGAAAGCATCGCAGCCCCAGTTGAGACAGAGCAAGATGAACCTGAAGAGATTGTCCCCTCACTGCCCGAAGTCGATCTTCCAACCGAAGAGGAGGCTCCTTCAACACCTGAGCCCGTTCGAATCACCGCTATTCCAATCTTGGAGGCTACGGTCGTCGAGACCATCCCAGAGATTCCTCTCGATACAACCTCAAATGATGGAATCTTCGCACAAGACGACGATGTGGTCGAGGTTGTCTTCTCAGACTTAGAAGATACTGTTGTGCATGTCGAGCACGGAGTTGATGATTCCTTTGCTCAACCGCAAGTTGTCGAATATGCGGAAAAAACATTCACTCCATTCGATCTTCACCCTGCACGTGCGATGACTGTTCAAGCATCCAACGATGACTCTCTCAAAGCGCTTGTTGAGGGCGGATTTGTCTCAATCGGGCAAGGCGATTGGCGCAGCGCTGCCCGTTCTTTCCAACGAGTTCTTGCGAGTGTTCCTGGTGATGTTGGTGCGATGAACAACTATGGAATTGCATTGCTGCAAGTCGCTACGACGATGCAGGAGTCGACCGATCCTGTTGATGTCTCCAATGCAGCTACACAGTTTGAAGCGGCGATTCTCTCTCTGAGAGAAGCAGTTCGTGCTAATTCCGACCATCCTGAACCGCTGTACAATCTTGCTCAGGCACTTCTCCTCAGCGGACGTGAAGAGAAGGCTCTCGGGCTTGTTGGAATGGCTTCAGAAGCAGAGAAATCCAAATCCCACTTTGTCAATTTACACGCAGCCATCTTGGCCCAGATGGGACAGTATGGGGAAGCAAAATCTATGCTTGCATCGATACAAGGGGAGCCGCTGGTTTCGCAGAATCTTCTCAAGTTGCCATCATTATGACCCATATCGGGGTTCTATGGTACGGTATGAAGCCAACTTGACATCCGATTTCTTCATATACGTGAGGTAGGTCGGAAGGTTGCTTAGCACCTCGGCAACTGCTGTCGGGGGAAGGGCTGAGGAGAATCATCCCTCGGGGAGATGGTTTTCTGTGGAAGCCGAATTGGCATGTTTAGATACCGAAGGGTTACTCGCATGGTGTGGAATACATACATGTGATGCTACAACCCAACTGGGGGATCGCTCGGCTCGAGTGCCGATGAAGGTCGTGACAAGCTGCGATAAGCTGCGGGGAGACGCAAGAATGTCTTGGATCCGCAGATGGCTGAATGGGACTTCCTGTTTCTTCGGAAACAATCGCGATGCGATAGGGAACCCCCCGAATTGAAGCATCTTAGTAGGGGGAGGAAATGAAATCAACAGAGATTCCGTGAGTAGTGGCGAATGAAAACGGATCAGGACAAGCCGAATCCCGACTCGAAAGTGAGGGAGATGTGGTTTGCAGTCTTTTGTCTAAGTCAGAGAAGGTGAAGTTGCCTGGAACGGCACAGCCAGAGAGGGTGAAAGTCCCGTAACCATACCTGATATGACCACGTGACTGTAAGAGAGTAGCGTGCGCTGGAAATCGCGCGTGAATATGGGAGGCAGAAACTTCCAATCCTAAATACAACTCGAGACCGATAGTTTACAAGTAACGTGAGTGAAAGCTGAAAAGTATCCTTGGCGGGATGTGAAAAGAACGTGAAACCAGTTGGGTACAGGCTGACAAGGCGTGAAAGCGATGATATGAGCAGCGTCTTGTCGTGCGTTTAGAAAAATGCCCCAGGGAGTTTTGATCATTGGCGAGGTTAAGCGGTTGATCCGCGTAGCCGAAGGGAAACCGACAAGTCCGCAGCAGTTTACTGTGAGGGACGAAGTGTGCTCGCTTGGAGTCAATGGTGGAAGACCTGAAGCCCGTCGATCTATGCCTGGCCAGATTGAAGCCCGATGAAAGTTGGGTGGAGGATCGCACCGTTGCTGATCTGCAAATCGCTCGGACGAGCTGGGTATAGGGGTGAAAGTCCAATCGAGATGGGCAATAGCAGGTTCCGCGTGAGACTACTCGTAGGTAGACGTTCGTGGAGATAGATTACGCTGTAGAGCACTGATTGTGCGTTTAGGGGGAGCGATCCCTCGGCGTGCTGCCAAACTCCGAAGGTGTAATCGTTGTTGAAGCGGGCAGTGAGTGATGGTGGGTAAGCTACCATTACGCAAGGTGAACAAACCAGCCTGAAGTTAAGGTCCCTAAATATCAGTTAAGTGTCACAGACAAACCGTGTCCGTGGTCGAAAACAACCAGAAGGTGGGCTTAGAAGCAGCCATCCTTGAAAGAGTT
>JAAZUV010000082.1 GCA_018623995.1 Methanobacteriota archaeon | reverse complement strand
CTGGAAAATGTGATGCTGTATCACAATTGAATGTGTGGAAATGAGGTATTTAATACCCCGCGTCTTTAGCATCAGTACAATGGAGGGTCCAAGATTGAAGATTTCGCTGGTTTTGGCAGCCCTTCTTGTTTCGACCATGGCCGTACCATGGACGACATCTGCAGAGATTTGCTCGAACATTGAACGTCTCGAATTCGAGGGGCAGAACGCCAACGAAAGCGTCACCACACAGGTGAATTTTGGTGCGAGGGTGCCCGGAAGCAATGCCTCAGAAGACCTCCGCAATTGGTTCATTCAGACAAGACCTGAGTTTGATTGGACCCTAGACCCACACGATTGGGACGGTTACAACCTCACCAATCTTGAGGGAAGACTTGTTCCCGGAGATGCGGATCCATTGGGGCCTGTTGTGGTCCTAGCTGCACACTACGACTCAAGGGACCGGGCCGAACGAGACCCTGATCAAAACATGACCAATGTGCCAATTCCCGGTGCCAATGATGGTGGAAGCGGTGTTGCTGTTCTATGGGAACTTACGAGGATCCTTCCAACAATGAACCTTGAACACGAGGTATGGATTCTTCTCACAGATGCTGAAGATCAAGGGCCCACCCCATCAATGCTTGGAGCAAAAGCATGGGCTGAGAACCGCACAGATGAGGACATTTCTCGTATTGATGCGTTCCTACTCGTCGATATGATTGGTGATGCCGATTTGAAAATTTATCGAACCTTTCCACCGTACGTCGGAGATGTGGAGGGCGATCGATTGTGGGATGCCGTTCGTACACTCGCCGGCCCCTTGGGTCTTATCGACAACGTCACAGATTGCAGCGGAAACCCTGGGCTTGACATCGTCAACTTCTCGACCACCGATGGCGTCATGGACGACCACGTCCCAATGATCGATGTAGGCATACCGGCGATCGATTTCATCGACATTCGTTACGGTGAGAATGCATCGGTTTGGCAAGGCTATTGGCACACACATGAGGACACGCCTGACAAGGTTTCCGCAGAATCACTCGCACACATTGGCCGGCTGCTGGAACTTGGACTCAGGGAGGGCTCTTGGTTGAACGTTCAAGTGAATCAAACTGAGCCGATACAACCTCATGAAGAAGACCAGCGATCAACCTTCGGCCCAGTCGTAATCGGTACAGTCTTCACCGTCATCGCCCTTATTTTCGTCGGTTTTCTCGGCCTCCACGAAAGCGTACGTTTGAAACGATAGGTATGCATGCGCGGATACACTGGGGTGCGTTGCTTATCGCGCACCATAGAACACGAGAGGGTGCTGAATGGACATAAACGAACGACGTGAAGCACTGCGTGCACGCGTTCGTAACAAACTGTCGGGGGAGGAAGAAGAACCTCAAGAATTGGTTGTTCAAGCATCCGAAGTTCAGGCGGCAACAACAGAGGGAGAGGATTTACTTCTCATCGATGACTCAAATGGTCTTCTTGCCCTTGCTTCATCTCTTATCTTCATCGGAAGTGTCCTAGGCATCATTACAGGATTGTTGCTTCTACAAGGAAACCCTGCCGAGTTGCTGAACAACACGTTGGAAAGCGACGATACTGTTGATGTCTACGGTATCGTCCTTGAAGCAGTATCTGGAGATTCAATGGAAGGCGTTCAGATTCAATTGATCGAAGAAGAAAGCGGCAACCTCATTCAAGAAACACAAACCAACTCGTATGGATACTACAACTTCGAAAACGTTCCGGCTGAATCGCATATATTGCGTGTCTCAATGGATTCCTACGTGTCGGTCGAGCGGACGTTTACTCCTGATTCGGCAACCCAAGCACCGTTTACACTCACAGAAGGAAACGGAACGGTTGAGGAAGATTTCAGGCAGTCAAATTCAGGTTGGTCTTTGGAGAATGCTGTTGCACTTTCGACAGGGATTGCACTCGTGACCATTCTTGCGGGTGTTGTTGGACTCAAGGCAGCAGTTGATACGCGCAGCGCCAAGAATTATCGAAGAACGCAGTATCTAGCAGGATTTGCCTTGTTCAGTCGTGGGTTCATCGTCTTTGGACCGTTTTTGATTCTCTGTGGAATGGGACTCATGATTCTTGCAAGGGATGAATTCCAAGCCTCCGAGGTGGAGTGATGTACCTCATTACCGTCGAAGGCGGAGATGGTTCAGGCAAGGGCGAGGCTGTACGGATTCTAACAGAACTCCTCGCCTACTATCCGTTCAATGAGGTTCATCGAACCCATGAGCCACGTCGACATAGCGATCTTGGAAAACTCGCACTCGAGGCTGTCAAAGTCGGAGATAAGACACCACTGCAAGAAGCTGGCTTGTTTGCTGCTGACCGCTTGGATCATTCACATACGTGGATTAAGCCACGACTTGAACGAGGCGAGGTTGTGGTCTCAGATCGGAACATCCACTCTTCCATTATCTACCAAGGCGTCGTTGGAGAATTGGGAATCGATACCGTTTGCCAGGTGAATTCCGCATCAATGATACCCGATCTTGTGGTATGGATTGATTGCGACCCTGACCGGGCCATTGAGCGCATCAAACATGCTACATTGCGAATGAGTAGCGATAAGCAGGAATACTTCGAAACACCTGAAATTCAGAAAACCATACGCCAGGGATTTAATGACCTCTTTACTGGCGAAATCCAAGTCGCTTCTCCATTTGACAAATGCTGCATCGTTGGACCAATCCTCAACGAAGGAGGACTGGATGAATTACGTCAGAAACTAAGGCGTGAACTTAGGCAGTTTTTCAACCGAAGACCTGCTCCTCTCAACGTCGATGCCGATAAAGTTGATAGATACTTACTCAATAAACTGGCCCACGATGTTCAGCAACAAACTCGATTACCAGGTGCACCAATGGAGCGTACGTCCGTTCACATTGGTTGGCTCAGTGGACAGTCGCCAGCACAGTGGATGCAAACAGCTGAGGACGAATGGGATTCAGGCCAAGCTCGACAGTCGGATGTTCCGAGTAATCCGCTCGCTCGCTCGAGCTGGTCCATCCTTGGCACACTCTCGCTGATGGCAGGATCGTGTGAGATTCCTCGCTTGCACAAATCGCTTGGACCTCATCGTATGGTGACGCAACGCCACACACAACGTCTCGTCAAATGGTTGGAAGAAGCAAATTGGATTCATCGTCAACAAAATCACATTCCATTTGCCGAGGGTCAGGTGTTCAAGCTTCGCGACGCTTGGATTGGCTTCGCCAGGTTGACGCTTGCCATGTGGCCGTTCCGAGTTGCACTTTCGACATGGAGGAAAAACAACCCTGAATCGCCTTGGGAAAAGGCCTTGGAAGATATTCTCAAGCAGAGCAATACGCAACTCAACAAGGCGGTTGAGAACACCATTGAGCGCCTGCATATCCTCACGAGTGGACACGAGAATTGTCCTGTTCCCGAGAATGCAGAACAATTGCTGGTGTGGTGGTCCATGCCTCCACCCGATCACTCCTCTTCCTGAGGAGGTCGCTGGAATCGGACGTTACCAGGCAATAGGACCTGCGATGGCTTGTCGAATTTGTTCGGTCGTGCACTGTATGCTGCAGCAAAGAACAGACCCAATCCGAGACCGAATGGGATTCCGGTCACCAATCGGAGGAATGCTGTTGATTCCCTATCGGTCAAAAGCTGAGTGAATCCATCCACGGCCATTGGGATAACGCAAATGGCGCCGATGGTGATGAAGAGCATTGTCCGACGATTTTTCCTGTAAATTGGATTCAATTGCTCATCCGGCAAGACTGAGAGGAATGTGTCTCGTATTGTCCAACGGTTGACACCACGACGGGAATAGATGAAGCCTCCAAGTGCGAGTCCTGCAAAGATCCCAACGTCGCGCACACAAACCGGCATTTGATTCCCGTTAATGGACCAAGAACGTTCATGCTTGTTGTGGCAATTCAGATCGCCAAACGCATAGATTGCTGCACTGTAGACATTCAAATCCGTCCATGTGAAATTTTGGTCGTTCTCCTTGTGGAAGTCAAGCATGTTGGCTCGCCCAGAAAGTTCGCCGATTGTGTCTGCTTCAACCATGGCAGGCGCAAGGAAAAAGGATGCAAGGAAAAAGAAACTGATGCCTCCAATCCATAAGCCAACCTTTTGGTCCCGGGTTCTTGTCTCGAGACCATTGCGTTCCATGTTTATGCCTTCACTTCACATCCTTTAATCCTTGACGCATCGACGGTTTCATTTCACTCGAAATCTACCATTGCTCATGGCGGAGCCTTCAACAGAGCCGGTTGGTCTGTGGCTTGGCATACAAGCTGGCGCCTTTCTTGGCCTGTATTTCGGGTTCAGTCTAGCTTTGGTATCCGCTTTGACAAGCCCTGATGAGTTGATGCGTATCGTCTATCTCATCACCATCTTCCCGCTTGTCGGAGGGATTCTCCTCGGACCGTTTCTTGCAAAACGGGAACGTCCTGTCGCCTCGGAAATCCCTCCTCTTCAGCGGACCATGGAAGCACTCCAAGGGATGGACGAAGGCCAAGGCAAGTGGCGGATTCTAAGCCATGTTCGTAGTGATGGTCGAACCGTACGTATCGATCTCCATGATTCAAGTCGAGTGGAGGAACTCATCAGTCGTACAACTCC
This sequence comes from Methanobacteriota archaeon, assembly GCA_018623995.1. GTDB lineage: Archaea > Thermoplasmatota > Poseidoniia > Poseidoniales > Poseidoniaceae > MGIIa-L2. Next base: position 1,845 of record JAAZUV010000082.1, on the reverse strand, counting down.
GCTGACCAATGAATTCCCGGTTCGTTACATGGTCGGCCGTGGCATCAGCAGCAGCCGTCAACCGGAATTGCGAGCAAACGTTCTCAATCTTCTCGACAAGGAATTCCCAAAAACGCGTCAGTCAAGATACACTTCTGCCATCGAAATCGCCCCTGAGTTGCCCGAACGACTACGAAATCAACGGAAACGAATCAACATGCTTCTTGCCATATTCCTGCCGATTGCAACCTTCCTTGGATGGTTGGAAATGAGGTGAACATCCCGTAGTATCACTTATTTTGATGAAGGTTGAGAGACAAGCATGCGGGAGGTCTCCTTTTTTTGGAAAATCGACCGCCTCGGTGCTATCGGGCTGGAGAAGATTCCAAAGATTGCACGTCGAATTGAGTTCTTGTCGTACATCAAACGCGCTCCAAAAGACATACGCTGTCTGTTCAAATTTCATCTTCATGATGGACAAAAAGTAGAGGATTTGAAAGGCATCGAAGCACTTGAAGTGTTGGAGGTTATTCAAGAAGCTGAACAGCCTGATGAAGGCCATTTGGTCATTTGCAGAGTCATCCATCCCGTGCCAATTCTCAATGCTCGAACCAATGGAACATTTGCCGTCGCGGGTTCAAAATTTGACGAGGAGGGGTTGACATACATTCTCCAAGGCTCTTCAATGAAGTTGCGACTCCTCTCAGGTGTGTTGCGACTCATTGCAAAACCCGACCGTACAAGTGCACGCACACTCAAGCTAACCCCGCAGAATCACGAATCTGTTTTGACGGAACGTCAACTAAAACTGGCAAAGTATGCTTACGATCGTGGCTATTATGATTTACCCAAGCGGATTAAAATTACTGAATTGGCTGAGCAACTTGGTCTTGCGAGAGCGACAATATCGGAACACCTCACGAAAATTGAAGGCATCCTCATGGACGATATGTTCTCGTCGATGACCGATGTTCGACTAACGGTGGAACAAGCCCGAACCATTGTCGAAACCATGGAATTGGATATGGATGAAGAGGAAACATACCAAACAGAATCCTTCGCTGGCCTCATCAAACGAATCAAAGAGAACATCGCTGAAGAATTACCATCGGATACAGAAAACGTCCCAGAGTTGGACATTCGCCAGGATCCTGAAGAAATTCTCAAGCGCATCCAAGAAGACATCTCTTAGTTCGCTCATGTTTTTATGAGTCAGCGTGGTGAACGTTGCATGGAGGAAATGCGGGAACTACTCGACCGGATTTCCGATTCAGGAATCGAAGTGCCTCAACCTGTGCGAGAAGCCATGTGCGGTCTTCACCTTGACCAGTTTACAACGTATGATTTCGATGGTTTCTTTCACGACCGACCGGTTGTCTTTATGGAAACTGAAAACGGTGGTGTCAAGACCATTTCTGCACCGCACATGATTGTCACCCTCTTGCATCATCTCGAACTAAAAGAGGGTCATGAGGTCCTTGTAGTTGGATCCAAAGGAGGCTACATTGCAGCACTCATTGCAACCATCGTAGGTGAACAAGGACGTGTCATCGTCATTGACCCCTCGGAGGAAATCATTCGCCACACTGCAAATGCGTTGAACGGTTGGCCGACAATTGATTTGCGACATGTTGAATCGATTGATGTTGCCCCAATTGAACTTCCAGGCGATCTCAGTCGCATTCTCATCACAGGTAGCGTTCTTTCTGTACCGACGTGGATGGAAGAGCGAATCGTTGAGGGAGGCTTTGTCATCGCTCCAATCGGCGATCACCATCATCAAGAATTGATGAAGAATGAATGCCAGTTCGAAACTCTGCATCCCACCTCGCTTGGCCCAGTTTCATTTGGACCAGTCGACATTGT
>JAAZUV010000081.1 GCA_018623995.1 Methanobacteriota archaeon | reverse complement strand
GGACAATTGTCGTCCTTGGCCCTCGACGTTTTCGAACACGAGCCAGTTGATCCTTCATCACCTCTTCTTCAACATCAGAATTTCCATGGTACGCCTCATATCGGTGCTGCGACCATCGAAGCACAGCGGCGTGTCGGGCTTGACATCGTCGATGCCGTCCTCACTGTTTTGGATGGGGGTATGGCAGAAACCACTGTCAATCGAAACGATCTTTCCTGACCATTTTCACTTTTCAGAAGGGGTTCGCACAACGCTTCCCTAGCGTTCGTTGTTCCAACACTATGGGACGAACTGTACCGACTTGGCGAGGACGCGTTGAACAAGAGATCGAAATTCTCGTACCGTACCGGCGTGCACTCTCTCATGAGGATCGCTGTCGTTTTGATGCGATGCTCCACGATGTTCGAATGCGTCGAGCAGCAGGTGGAATGCTTCCTGCACACGAGGCGTGGAGGCCGATGCTTTTGTCGATGATTCTTGGCGCTCATGAACGAATTCAAGCGCTTGAACAACGTATTGCATCTCTCCAACAACACATTTTGTCTTTGGGTGGAGACGGCCATGACCAGCACTAGTGGCTGGATTTTGGACGCCCATCTTTGCTCAGCACAACTCGAAATGCTGGTATGGATTGTGACGGAAGAAGGCTCCGTTGTTTCATTTCGTGAGCCTTGGCATCCTGCACTGCATGTCGCCGGAAGTTCATCAGACCTCGAGAATCTCGTCGAGTGGTTGTCGCAGCCAGAAATCTGGATCCGATATGGTTTGCAGCGTTATGCGTTTGAGAGAAAACGACCCGAATTGGGTTCCTTCGATACGGAACGTATGCTTGCACTTACACTTGAATCGTGTGCAACATTACGCGCTCTCGCCGAACACATCGATGCTCGTGGTGAGCATGTTCGATACAACCTCTATTCCGTCGATGTTCGAGCTGAACAGCAGTATCTCACCTCGAAGCGATTGACCATTGGTTCACCTGTGTGTCTCGAAAACAACCACCTCTCGCTCTTGGAAAGAGACGTTCAACGACGTGACTGGCGTTGTTGTCGACTTGAGGTTGTTCTCGAGCAGAATGGTCAAGGAGAAACGCTGTGTCGCCAGCCAATACGTGTTCTCGTTACACCATGCGATACGTCTGGTGCCGTCACAGGGCCACAAGTTGCTTTTGTTCTGCAGCAATCCACATCCCTCCGACAATTGGAACAGTGGTTTCGAACGTACGATCCCGATCTTGTGCTGTCGTTGCGTGGCAATACCGAAGGGTTTCCACATCTGTTGCGCTACGTTGAAGCCAAACATACAGCGCTCTGTCTTGGACGAAACCAGACTCCTTTGAGACAAATTGGTCAAACGAGGATTCTTTCGTCCTATGGGCAAGTGTTGCGAAGCGACCCTCAGTTCCCACTCGAAGGGCGTATTCATATCGATCTGTCGTCAAGTTTCATGTTTCGAGAAGGGGGGCTCGATGGACTGTACGAACTTGCGCGTGTTTCTGCAACACGGATCAGTGATGCATCAAGGAAATCTCCAGGTTCGGTCATCAGTGCGATACAATATCGAGTAGCAATGGAAGATGGTGTGCTTGTTCCGTGGAAAAAGACGCGTCCTGAAGATACCAAGTCAGCATGGGATTTGTTGCAATCCGATCGAGGAGGGCTCTACTTGGATAGCCGACCTGGTGTCTATGCCAATGTCATCGAACTCGATTTTGCAAGTCTTTTTCCAAGCATCATTGCAACACGTAACATCTCTCCAGAGACATTGAATTGCAGTTGTTGTCAACCAGCAAAGAACACTACGCCACTGCCTCTTCACCCGGATGAAGCTAAGAAGCGGTTTCAATTGCAACAGCAGCAGTGGAAATCAGCGAGTCTTGCCTTCCCTCAACACTGTTCAAATGCGTTTCAGGTCCCTGAATTAATGACGCATACATGTGGTCGCAGGCACGGTTTTCTCGGTCGAGTCGTTGCACCTCTCATCGAACGACGTCGTCAACTTAAGCAGCAAATTGTCATCAAGGGCGATGCCGCTGATCGTCAACAGAATGCTCTCAAGTGGCTCCTTGTAACGTGTTTTGGTTACACTGGATATCGAAACGCTCGTTTTGGTCGTATTGAAGCACATGAAGCCATATGCGCTTGGGCTCGTGAACTTCTCTTGCAGACCATCGATTGTGCCCAAGAACGTGGTTGGGAAGTGTTGCATGCCATTGTCGATTCCATCTGGATCCGTGATCGAGAGGGCCGTTCTCTCGAAGAACAGCATCAATCTGCGATGGAACTCTCGAACCATGTGCACAAAATGACGGGCATTCCTCTTGAATACGAAGCAACGTACCGCTGCATCGCCTTTCTTCCAAGTCGAATGCACAGCGGTGGTTCACTGACGAAGTATTGGGCATATGGCGAGAAGGGAATGAAGATTCGAGGCCTTGAGTTACGGCAACATTCGACGTGTCCTTGGGTTGCTCAACTCCAGACACGAGCGTTGGAAATACTGGCGGATGCCGATGATTTGGTCGATGGCATTCCAAGTTATCGTGTACAATGCCAAATTCAACGGCTCCTCCTCGACGAAGTGCAGCGTCTTGAACACCATCAGATACACGCAAAGGATTTGCTCATTGCCCAACGAATCTCTCGAAGGCCCACTGCGAATTCCTCACAAACCGTGGCCATGTTGGCCTATCAGCGCTCAGAGTCGCTCGGTTATCCTTTGGAATTGGCTTCAAAGGTACGTTTTGTTGTGTGCACAAAAGATGCCATTAATCCATTGCAACGTGTTGTTCTTGCACGGGAATGTGAACACCTGGATGGCCCACTTCGGCGCATCGATGTTGATCACTACCGTCGACTTGCTGTGCGGGCAATATGGTCGGTTCTCGCTCCGTTTGGTTGGTCGGAAGAGCAACTGCTTGAGCCGCCAGTTGTTCGGCTGGAACATTGGATGTAAACTGGTTCAATTGCTGTTGAGCTATTGCACGACTAGGTTGTTTCATCGTCACGTCGTAGACTCCAGTGGAGCTTGTGAGCCGAAGTGTTGTTTTCTTCCGGTCGCCCCATGTTCCTTTCAATCGGTGGTGAACATAAGGTCGCATCGTATGCTTGAGTTGTTGATGCAAGGGCGACATCGTCTTTCCATCGAGGAGAACAATTGGACAGTTTCGGCCCACTTCTTCGAGCGAAGCCATGCAATGCCGTAGAATGGAGCGTGCTTCAAATCGTTTGATTTGTTCATCAAGAAACATTGCAAGCATACCATCGACAACAATCATCGATGCCTGTGTTAATGCAACCTCATGGCGTATCCTTTGAATCAGTGCATGCAGTTGATGTAAGGTGAATCCTCGTCCAATGTACAATCGACGTAAACCATCTTCAATTGGACAATTGAGTGAACGCATAGTAGGGAAGAACCTGCTTGGATCAAACCGATGGCCTCCATCAATCCAATGCACAGCATGCCCCTTCGAAAGAAGAATGCTCGTCCAATGTTGGGCGAGTAATCGCCCATCTTTTCCAAAGTATCCTGGCCCCTCGAGCAGGGTGATGCCTGTCGAAGGGATACGCAATTCACTACGTCGTCGTTCCACTGGATGCATTGTCTCACCAAGTATTGCAAATCACTGAAACCAAACCTCAGTGTTTTTGCAGAGGGTAATGGAAAAGTGAAGGATGAATTTCAAACACTGCCGACAAGTGTATCGGTGTGTGCGTGAAGAGCGAATCATCATCCATTGCGACCTCGATGCATTTTTCGCATCTGTCGAAATTCTTCACCATGGCTTTCCTGAGGATGAACCGTTGATCATTGGGTCGGATCCGATGCAGGGACGTGGCCGAGGCATTGTATCGACATGCAACTATGCTGCAAGAGAATACGGTGTTCGGTCTGCGATGCCAATTTCTGAAGCATGGCGTCGATGTCCCGGCCATCCTTTTGGCCCCGCTCGCTTCATTCGTGGCACTCGATCATTGTATTCGATGGCTTCACGACGCGTCATGAGGATTTTGAGGCAAGATTCAGACAAATTTGAACAAGCGAGCATCGATGAAGCCTATCTCGATGTTACTGAGATTGTCAAGCAGGATTGGGATGAAGCAATGGCGCTTGCACGAAGACTGCAACGATCGATCCATGCGAAGGTAGGGTTAACGGCATCGTTTGGAATCGGGCCAACACGAATCATCGCGAAGATGTCCTCCGAAGTGAACAAACCGAACGGTATTCATCGAGTTCTTCCCGATGAGATTTCAGAGTTTTTTGAGGCTCGATCTGTGAGAGAAGTACCAGGTATTGGTCCGAAAACTGCCAATGTTCTCTCAGAGTGGGGGGTGACGACCATGGACGAGGCGGTTGAATTGGGTGAACTTGCTCTTGCCCGCATGACATCGCGCCGGTTTGCTTCTTGGTTGTTAAGGGTGGTTGAGGGTTTGACATCCAACGATGTCAGTCCACTAAGATCTCGTCGCTCGATTGGCAAGGAGCGAACATTTTCCAGCGATCAAAGTGATCATGAGCATGTCCTCGATCTTCTTGAACAATTGACGCAGTCTGTGTTGGAAAAGGCTCGAACTGAAGGAATTGCGGGTCGCCTTGCAGAAGTCAAAATCCGATACACAGGCTTCGAAACACATACGCACGGGCGATCAATACCTGTTGCCATGGATGATACGGATGTGTTTCTAAGACAAGTCCGCAGACTGTTTGCAGAAAACGTCCACCAGGACGAAAAAATTCGTCTCATCGGTTTTCGACTGGGGCAACTCGAAGAATTGGAATCCCGTCAAACCACACTGGATTTTGTTGATGAATCAGAGTAATTTGTGCATCCGAGTGAGGGTGTCCCTGAACCCAGTGAGGCTATCTGGAATCACAATGCCTTCAATCTCAGCATTCAGCGATAAGCCGTTTTCTTTCTTCGTTTTCCAAACTTCACTGTTGAACGATTCAATGTCTGAAGTTTTGGAATTCAATTCCACATCGATCGATGGTAGCTTGGGGAAGGAATCAACATCAACAGCGCTCGTTCCGTAGAGTGTCATCGAAATATGGTGGCAAAAGAAGGGGCAAACTGGGCTGAATGCAGCGAGGAAATCACGTAGAATGATGTGAATGGTCCAAGCAGCATGTTGATCACCATCGTACAACCGAGACTTTGCCATTTCAAGCCAGTGTGATGGTAAAATCCCAGTTCCGAATGTCTTGAGAGCCTGTGTGGCCGTGTAAATATCGAGGTTTTCCCAGGATGTTTGTACGGTTGTCATCATGGTTGCGAACTCAGATTGAATCCAACGATCTTCAATCGGATACGGTGCAGATGGTTCCTCGTCTGGACAATCAAACTGGCTGGCAAATCGGGCGACGTTGAATATCTTCGTTAGTACACCAAAGTACTTCGATTCAATTTCTTCTGGATTGATGTGGAAGTCATCTCCAACTTGGGCTTCACATGCCTTCCACAGTCGGAAACACTCACTGCCAATTTTGTTTGCTTTGAGACTGACCGAACCATCAGGTCCTCGCACCTTCCAGGAGCCTGTTCGTCCTCCAGCACCGCATTCTAGGACACTATCTGCATCGATTCCATTCCCAAGCGATTTGGACATCTTTCTGCCCCACGGGTCCATGCCCAATCCATCAATCCACACGTGTTTGAAACCAGGCTGTTCAAGCAGCAGTGCGGATTTGAGTAGGGTGTAGTACAACCAGGTACGAACGATTTCTTTTCCTTGAGGACGTAACGCTGTCGGGAACGCCTTTTCGAAAACGTCAGGTTGGTTGAGATACCCGCTGACAAACAGATTGGAGTTGGAAGAATCCATCCATGTGTCGAAGACTTTCTCCTCACCACGGATTTGTCCCATTTGTTCTTCGAGTTCGGAATACAATCCAATATCTTCCCTTGAATCTCGTTGCAACACTCTGGATCCTTCTGGAGGTGCGTCCTTCCAAGGTTGTACATAGGTTCCAGCGGGTGGAACAATGATGTGCTCCTCGTTTTCGCTATACCAAATCGGAATCTCAGTGTGGTACCATCGTCGTCGCGATATAGGCCAATCGATGCTAATGTTATCCATCCAATCCAACAAGAACTGTCGGTTTCGCGGTGGGTGGAATTCAATCTGGTCAATCAATTCGAGCATCTCGTCTTGCATGTGTGTTTGACGAACGTACCATTCCTTCAGAAGGATGATCTCCACAGGATTCTTTCCTCGCTCTGATACAGGGACTTCTTGCTGTCGCTCTTCAATGGCATTGATGTTACCTTCCATTTCCAACAACTCGATGGCTTTTGCACGGGCATCAAGGACCGATAACCCTTCAAGAGGACCCGAGATTGAGGTCATACATCCGTTCAAATCGATCGCTTGGAATGGTGCAAGGCCAAGTTCTCTGAAGACTGCGACGTCGTTTTGATCACCAAATGAACAAACCATCAGAATTCCGCT
>JAAZUV010000080.1 GCA_018623995.1 Methanobacteriota archaeon | reverse complement strand
GTTGGACACATCGATTTGATCGAAGAGATTGTCCCGTTCAGCGCTCAGCACAAGTGAGGAGATTCACGGGCCTGTGGGTTAGCTTGGCCTATACTTGGCGGCTGGGGGCCGTCAGACCCCAGTTCAAATCTGGGCAGGCCCACTCCTCACGCGTTTGTCGAATCCTACTGTCATGGAAGCCTTGCATTGATATGGCTTGAACGCTAGCGTATCGCATGCGCTCACGTGCACTCCTTCTGGTTGTCCTGATGCTTGGTATGTCCATCTCTTCAGTGGCATCATCCGATTCAACCATCTCAAGCAGTACCACATGGAGTGGAACAGTTGTTTTGAGTGGGAATGTGACGGTGGATTCCTCGACGACACTCGTTCTCGAGCCTGGAACCATCGTTGATGCTCAGTCGTATTGGCTCCAGATCGATGGTGTACTCGAAGCAAGTGATGCACAGTTCATGACGAGTGAAACCTCAACCAGCCTTGGCTCTTCGGGAGCGGGACTATGGGGCGGAATTACCATCTCTTCAGGTGCTTCTGCAATCCTTTCGAACATTTCCATTTCAGGGGCAGAATCGGCTCTTGAGGTACATGGTGATGTCACCATTCATGAGTCAATCACGATTTCCAACAGTTTCATTGGTTTCGACATAGCTTCATCCGGAGTAATCGATGCTGAGAACGTGACCATGTCATCCATTGAAATCCAGTCGATCGTTAATCATGGTGATTTGACTTTGGATACAGGCTCTTTTGCGGATACGGCGACAGGTATCCTCTCGACACACTCCTTTTCTGCCAACGATGTTTCGTTCATTGAAACCGGTGTCGCAATCGATGTCGTGTCAGGAACTGCAACCATCACAGGGCTTGGGCTTGAAAATGTGAGTGTTGGCATCGGATCGGATTCCGGAGCATCAACAACAGTATCCAGCATTTATGGACAGCATGTTGCACTCGTTATCGATGGAACGGATGCTGACGATTTGACTGTTTCAAACGCTCTTATCTCCGGGGAACGATTGCTCTGGGGTTCGATGGAGAGTATTTCCATATCTGACACAAATTTCACACAAGAACAACCAGGACGATCTGTCGTTGACCTTCGATGCATTGTTGATTGCACATTCGACAACGTATACATCCACAATGCTGACATCGGCATGGACGTCGATGGTTCAGGTACAACGACGCTTACTGATTCAGAAGTTCATGGAGACCAACTTGGAATTCGTGCGTCTGGAACCGGACAACTTGTTGTTGAATCGAGCACAATCGTAGCGAATGAGACGGCTCTTTCCATCTCAAGTTTGGATTCAGAGATCAGCCAATCGACCTTCTCCCTGCATAACGGAGTCGGCCCTGCGGCTGTTTTGCTTGAAGGCGAGCACCAGTGGAACGAGGTTGAAATTTCAAAACCATACAGCAGCCTCGATACTGACTCGTTGGGTCTTGATGCATGGTATACAACAATTGAATCAAGCTCTCTGACAACCAACGGCTTTGCTTACGGCGTTGAACTCGAGGAATCGACATTGAATGCGGATGTTGGAGCGTTCATTAATGGAAAGGAGCGAGGTCTTCATGCAATTGATGCGACTGCATCAATCGGAACATTAACCACAACAGCTCAGCAATATGGACTCGTCTTGAGTGATTCATCGACAGTCATTGTTGAGGATTGGACCGCCAATCTGCACAACACACCTCTTTTGCTTGAAGATGGTTCAGTCGCTCATGCACGTGACTTCGTACCTCTGAACACTGCACAGGGTTCGAGCGATGCAGTCGGAGATGGAACGTTTCTGTATGGGGGCCCTTCGACAAGCAGCGTCTCCACAACCGATTCAGGCTATTTGTATGAGACATATGTCTCGTTTGTCGATATGAACAACCAGCCGGTTCAAGCGACCTCCTTCGCATACGGATTTGAATCCATAGCCGACACAAACGGAGTCGCATCGCTACCATTGCTCGCATCAGGAACCGTTGTTGAGGTCCTGTATGACGGTCAAGGCGTGAGCAAGGAACTGTTTGGTAACCAACAAGGTCAGACTGTACAGATCATCGCTCTTCCTGAGGGCGATTGGACATTACCTTCATCGTCAACCATCGTTCTAGGCGCCCGTCCTGATGGCCAACCGCACCAACTCAATGGAGATCTGACGTTCAGTTCAAACTCCAATCTCAAATTGATCGATACGACGCTTGTCGTTGCACAAAGCTCTGAGGTGGATTTGGGGCCATCCGGAACGCTGACTGGCGATAATGGCGTCCTCAATGCGTCCTTATTGACCATGAGTGTACAATCGACACTCGTTTCAGAAGGACGAGGATTAGAGATACAATCCCCTGTTCAATGGTCATGCTCTCAACCCCAAAACATCGCGGATATTCGCTTTATGTCAACGATTTCTCTTGCCCCATTGTGCGAAGTCGAAATGATTGGCGGTCAAGCAAATGAGGCGATCACCATCGGTACGAGTGCTACTTTTTCGTTGATTTCCACGCTTGATATCGAAGTGCTTGACAAAGGACTTCCAGTTGAAGGAGCAACCATCATTGTTGATGGCCAGACTGTTCAAACGGATTCGCTGGGTTCTGCAACAGCACAAACAACGGCTCGCACCGTCGATGCTCAAGGTGATGTTCAGGAAGGCACGAAGACGGTTACCATGCAGATTGGTTCATTCACGGAGTTTTTCGCTTGGAATCTTCAACAATCTACTTCACACACTTTCATGGCTTCTACCGTTCCAACTGGAACAATCAGTTCCTGGTTGATTCTTGAAGAGACATGGAGCCCATATCGATTGGAAGGTGACCTAACGGTTGCATCAAACACAAGGATGACAGTCAATGACGGTGTTGAATTACGTATTGCTTCGAACGCAATCATCGACGTTCAAGGCATCTTTGAAGCCGGAACAGCAACCATCTCTTCAACAGGATTTGGGGCTCGTTGGGGTGGACTGATGTTGGACGGAATTGTTGGGTCAAGAGTTGACCTCTCTGGGACCCTTCTCGCAGAAGGCTCACCGCTGATCACCATGGCTGGTCGCGGTGATGTGAGCGCACAGGGTGCACAATTTGCTCGTTCAGCGGGCGCTGACCCGCTGATCAGCATCTATGCATCAGCACAATCCTCGTTAACGCTCATTGATTCGGAGTTGAGGGATGCAGGTTCAATGTGCATTCAAAGCCAGAGCTTAGATGCAACCATTGTTCTCAAGGATGTTGGATTATCGGACTGCAATGGAGATGGTCTTTGGGCACGACTCTCTTCACTTGATGTTCAAGGCATTACGCTTGGAACTGGACTTGAGGATGGAATTGATTTGACAGGCACTTCAGGTCAAATCAGTGGCATTCAATCTTCTTCGTTTGATGGTGATTACGTGATTCGAATGCAGTCGATTGAAGATGGATTCCTTCTCGAAGATTCGACCATACATCCAGGAAACAGTGGTGGTGTATTCGCGTTCATGTGTGAAGATATCATCATGAACAATCTGACAGTCACTGGGGCTCCTGGTATTGACCTCGATGAAACCTCGGGCCAGATGAATGGCATCGTCCTCGAGGGGGACGGATTTGGTATCGGCTTGACCATCCGACACGGATTATCTGAACCAGTCGTTGCTGAAGATATCCAAATATCAGATTACTCAGTTGGCCTCAAATTGCATGCACACGATTTTGAAGACCCAGCTACGGCGATTTTGCGAAACATCTCGGTCCATTCAACCGAAGCGTTGTCAGCTGAATTGTTTGATCTTCGTATTGAATCGTCCTCACTGAATGGAGGACTTTCAATCGCAGGTAGCACAGTTGATGCTGTCGACTCAACTCTCTCAGGCGCTGAATCAATTGATGCAAGCGGCCTACTCAACGAATGGTCATCGCACTCTCTTCATGCCATCCTGAACGGAGAAGTTGTAGAAGCATCGTACGTTTTAACCTCGGATACCATGAATGTACCACTCGTATTTTCGGGAATATTTGTCGATGTTGAATTGCTGTATGAACAAACAACATCGGTTGAATCAACATCAATCACAGAGGTGTCTGCTGAGGTTGTTTCTACACAAAGCCTCCCAACAAATCATGTGTTCTCTACAGGACTGGGTTCAGATCAGAATGTCGTCATCACACTTCTCGCCAATGCGCCTCCTGCACTTTCCATTCAATCTCCTTATTCTGGGCAGCGATACATGGAAACAATCCCTGTCGAGGTTGCCATGACCGTCTTAGACGATACGACGGAATTGGCTGACATGGGACTCTCCTGGAAGGTTTTTGACGCTCAAAATCAACTTGTTAGGGAAGGTACGACTCCATCGACTTCATTCAACATTACATCATTGGAAACAGGTCTCTTCGTTGTTCAAATCATGGCCATGGATGACCTTGGGTTGACGACAATTGCTGAAGTGGACATTGAAGTTACCCAACTTGATACGGATGGAGATTGGAGTTCGACATGCAGTTCGACAACGTGGTTTGACTCATCGACATCGTTGCAATGTGGGCCCGATATCTACGATCCTGACGACGATAACGATGGCCGCTTGGACGAGAACGATGCTTGGCCAAAGGATCCCTGTGCGTGGATCGACTCGGATGATGATGGGCAGCCCGACAGGATTCAATGTCCCCCTGGTGCAACAACAATGCTCTTTGAAGATCAGGATGATGACGGCGATGGGATTCCAGATGAACTTGAAGGAACATCCTTGGGCGAGTCGGAGGATTCCACTACACCATTGATTCTCATCGGCTCCATTCTCGTCCTTGTTCTCATCATCTTCTTCATCCGAATACGTGGTGGTGGACCCAAATCCTTGGGCGAAATCGATGAACGAATGCTCTGAGGTGATGATATACTCCCAAACGCAGAACCAGTTGCTCTTGCAATGGTTCTCATCCTCGGTACCATTGTCGCTTGGGATGCATGGTGGCTTACACGACAACATCGCGACATCCCGCAATTCGGGCAGTTACCCAACAATGGATATGCATGGAAAAGCGAACGAAATCACGAGATGTTTCGTCAATGGGCCAATTTGGGTTCAATGGCAGCAATGATGGCATTACCATGGGGATTTGCATCGTTCTCAAACACCCCCATCACATATGTGATCATCTGGGATGTTTTGCTCGGACTGCACATCATCTCCCTTCTCGTTCCAAAACGGTATGCGATTACTTCGACGCATCTCTTCGCAGACGGGCAACGTTACGAGTGGTCCCGGCTCGTCCTTCCTAAGCGTCAACCAAAGCACCGAATTATGTTGCTACGAAAGGGTTGGGGGCCATTCGGTCCACTACCACTCGGTGGCGATCGCAGTGACCTCGATATCGCAGCAGAGAGAATCATCGAAATTCTTCACTCTGACCAAGAGGAATGATAAGAGGTATGGCTAAGTGATTCCTTGATGTGTTCACATCATGGAATGGGCACGCAGTGGAGACGATGTGGTTGTTGTCCTCGAACCCGGTGAAGAGATTCACGCCTCTCTTCGTCAACTTGCAGATGAACTGGGAATCAACGGGGCAGTGATTACGAGTGGAATTGGACGGACGATGAACTCAACATTTGGCTACATGGATGACACGTTCACATATCATCGCCGAACGCTGGAACAACCTGCAGAACTTGTCACCCTCCAGGGTAATCTCGCACGACATCAAGATGGCTCGGCTTTCACACACCTCCATGCCACATTTGCTGACGATGATTTCGTAACAAAATCAGGACACATGTTCGAAGCAACCGTCTTCGTCGTAGCTGAGATTCACATGCGCATTATGTCAAACATTGTCATGACGCGTTGCCCAATGGTTGATGGAGAGTTTGTTGAACTTAAGTTGCAAAATCATGAACCTTAAATGGGGTCAACATGGTGGTAAAACATGGCTCAGGATGGTGATGATTCCACTCTCAATCAGGGCCGCGTAGCATGGTTGGCGGAACAAATCGCTTACCATTCAGACCTGTATTACAACCAAGCGAGAAACGAGATTTCTGACGCTGAATTTGATGCCTTATGGGACGAACTTAAGCAACTTGAACCCAATCATCCGCAACTGCAACGTGTTGGAGCTGAAATCGATCCTGGCACGGTCAAAGTCGATCACATGTTCCCAATGCGCTCGCTGAACAAAGGAACCAACGATGAGGATATTGCGCACTTTGTGAAAGAGTCTTCACTTGAATCGACACGATTCATTTCGCAACCAAAGTTGGATGGTTCCGCACTTTCTCTCGAGTACAGGAAAGGCCGATTGGTTCGAGCTGCAACAAGAGGAAGCGGCGACCGAGGCGAAGACGTCACCAAGAATGCGCGCAAGGTTGAGAATGTGCCGCATACGCTCGGTACGGAGGTTGATGTTCACATCCGAGGCGAAGTCGTGATGCGAAAGTCCGTTTTTGAGGAAAAGTATCGCAACATTTCTCCAAATCCAAGAAACCTTGCAGCGGGGGCACTTCGTCAAAAAAAGGC
>JAAZUV010000079.1 GCA_018623995.1 Methanobacteriota archaeon | reverse complement strand
CTCGCTCTTTTGGATCCTCTATGGCAAACTTATCCCTTTCCAAATCCGAGTAATACAGATGGAATCCCTTGCTCCCTGAAAAAGAACAAGTCAAAAACTCCATCGAAGTATCAGAAGCGAGATAGTTGTGGAGACCAATGGCAGTGGTTCTTGCTTCCTCGAGATTCCTCAGACTCAATGGAGCCACATCGATGTCAAAGACAATGAGATGATCAAGGAGAATTGGATGTGCTCGCTCTTTGTCACGAAGACGCGGTAGGTCGATTGGGTTGAGCCATCTTGAAGTCGAGATATAGAGATCGCTGACTACATCTTTTCCGATGGCTTTGGCTAATGTTTGGTGGTTTCGAATACGTCGACGTGCAGTCACCCAACGCCCTTTGTTCGTTCTCCAACGGTAGGAATGCTGATTTGGAGATGGAATCCATGCGAAATCAATTGGATTCTGAGCATAGTGAGCGAGAAGTTCCTTGCTTCTCTCTTCGCTCATATCACTCGTTTCTCAATCCGGCTTTCTTCAAGGCTTCGAGAAGAACTGCACCGAGTTCGGACGGATCCTTTGCACAGGCGATTCCTGCGGCTTCGAAGGCTGCAAATTTCTCTTCTGCAGTTCCTTTTCCACCAGAGATGATGGCACCAGCGTGCCCCATTCGCTTGCCTGGAGGCGCTGTTGCACCTGCAACGAATCCGACGATTGGTTTGCTCACGTTTTCCTTGGCCCATGCGGCAGCTTCTTGCTCAGCATTTCCACCGATTTCACCAATCATGACGATGGCTTCGGTTTGCGAATCTGCTTCAAAGGCTGCAAGACAATCAATGAATCCAGTTCCGTTGACAGGGTCTCCACCAATTCCGACACAAGTGGATTGTCCTTCACCAATGCTCATGGTTTGAGCAACAGCCTCGTACGTCAATGTACCCGATTTTGAAACGATACCAATACGTCCTTTCGCGTGAATATGCCCGGGCATAATTCCAATCTTTGCTCCACCGTTCTCGCCTGGAGTGATGATGCCTGGGCAATTCGGTCCTATCAATCGCACACCTGGGCGATTCTCGACGAAGGCAACGGCCTTGACCATGTCAAGGGTTGGAATGCCTTCCGTAATGCAAACAACAACACCTTCGCCCTTGATTTGGTCGAACGCATCTGCCGCTTCCATGATGGCTTCGCCAGCGAATGGAGGAGGTACGTAAATGACGGTTGCATCAGCATCTGTTGCCTCAATCGCCTCAAACATTGAGTTCCAAACTGGGAAATTCTTTCCTTGGAGTTCAACGGTTTGGCCGCCCTTGCCAGGCGTACAACCACCAACGATGTGGGTCCCGTATTCAACCATCTTATCGGCATGGAACATGCCTTGCTTTCCTGTGATTCCTTGTACCAATACCTTTGCGTTTTCTTCGATCCAGATTCCCATCAGGCCTCACCTCCAATCAGTTTTACAATCTTTTGAGCACCATCTGCCAAGTCATCAGCAGGATGAATATTGAGAGTCGAAGCAGCAAGAATCGCCTTGCCTTCATCCACGTTGGTTCCTGCTAGACGGACAACCAGTGGCACATTGAGGTCGAGCGCTTCCGTTGCAGCAATCACACCACGAGCAATGATGTCGCAGCGCATAATTCCACCGAAGATGTTGACGAGGATTCCTTTGACGTTGGGGTCTTCAAGGATGATTGAAAATGCTGTCTTCACTTGTTCCTCGTTGGCTCCACCACCAACGTCAAGGAAGTTTGCAGGTTCTCCTCCATACAACTTGATGACATCCATGGTGGCCATGGCAAGACCTGCTCCATTGACCAGACAGCCAATGTTACCATCGAGTTTGACGTACGAAAGACCTGTTTCCTTTGCCCGGATTTCAACATCCTCCTCTTCGGAAAGGTCGCGTAGGTCGTCCCAGTTCTTGTGACGGAATTCTGCATTCTCATCGAAGCTGACTTTGGCATCCAAAGCAACCATCTCATTGTCACCTGTTCGGACCAGGGGGTTGATTTCGACCATTGCACAGTCCTCTTGGACAAACAGTGCATACAGCGAACGAAGCATCTTTGCAAACGACTTGTGTGCTGCACCGGAGAGTCCGAGTGCAAGCCCAAGATCACGAACTTGGTAACCCATCAAACCTGCATTGGGATCGACGTTTACCTTGTGCAGCAATTCTGGAGTTTCTTCAGCGACTTCTTCGATGTCCATTCCACCTTCCGTTGAGGCCATGATAAGAACTGATTTCTCTTCACGGTCGACCAACAATGCGAGATAGTACTCGTGAGCAATATCGCATCCTGATTCGACATACAGATGATTAACCAGTTTCCCTTCTTCGCCAGTTTGCTTGGTCACAAGGACGTGCCCCAAAATGTTGGTAGCATAGGTTTCAACATCCTCTCGAGAAAAGGCAATTTTTACACCACCTTCCATCAAGAGATCTCCAGTGTTTGGACAGTACAGGTTTCCTTTTCCACGGCCACCAGCATGGATTTGAGATTTGACTGCAACAACCTTTGACTGAAGCGCATCATAGGCCTGAAGTGCATCTGCAACGCTTGTGCAGTGGACGCCATCGAGGACCTTCACGCCATGGGCTTTGAACAGTGCTTTACCTTGGTATTCGTGGATGTTCATTGTATCACTAAATCCTGCGAGCAAAAGAACGCCTTTGAACTGTGCGGCTACGTTGTCTCAATCATCCAAAGCACCAACACTACAAGTTGAAAAGCGAAAACAGTGCGCGTCAAGCATGCAGGTCGTGGTCTTGGCGGGTGGTTTCGGCACACGACTGCGTCCTTGGACCTATGAAATTCCAAAACCAATCCTACCAATGTTAGACAAAACACTTCTCGAACACGTTGTGGAAGTTGTACCGAGCGACAAAGTCGACGAGGTTGTTGTAGCGGGTGGATACAAAGTTGATGACATTGAAGCATACTTCAAAGCGGCCGATGTCCCTTACGATGTTCGGATCGTCAAAGAAACTGAACCACTCGGAACAGGAGGCGCACTCGGCAACTGCAGAGACGTCGTATCAGGACAATTCGTCTGCCTCAATGGCGACATTGTCTCATCTTTGGACATGCAAGTTGGACTTGATCTGCATCAAAAAAACGGTGGCATAGGTACATTGGCACTTTGGGAAGTTGAAGACCCAACACGTTTCGGAATCGTAGGTCTTGACGATGAGCAACGCATCACGCAATTCAAAGAAAAACCGGCACCTGAAGAGGTCTTTTCAAATCTCATCAACGCGGGATCATACCTGTTCGAAGACGACATCTTCGACTACATCCCCTTGGGACGCAGTTCACTCGAGCGCGAAGTGTTTCCCGTTCTCGCTGAAGAACGAAAGTTGAACGGCTTCTCCTTTGATGGCTATTTCATCGATGCGGGAACCCCGAAAAGCTGGTCGCTCGGTGTTGAAGCAAGCATTGCACATGAGCGATGGAAAGGCGGCAAGCGGATTGATTCCAATTGGCATGCAGACGATTCCGTCAGCATTCAAGGCGATAGCAATGTCGAGAACAGCATGCTCTCAACAGGAGCATCCATAACATCTGCTGAACTCAACAAATGCAGCCTTCTCAACAACGTTCGAGTCGGAACCAATTCGAAACTCAACGAGACGCTCATTGGCCGAAACTCGACCATTGGAAAGAATTGTGCTTTGGACAACGTGGTTGTCGATCACAACTCGATTGTTCCAGACAATACCGTTCTTTCCGATGCACAATGGCCGCTAGTCGAGTGATAGAACGGAAGATATCAAGAAGAATTAGTGTGTGGGATTATCATGCAGCCCCTCATTGTTGTCAATTTCAAAACCTATGCGACGGCCATGGGTCAGAAGGCAGTCGATTTGGCACAAGCGATGGAACGGGCATCAAAGGACCATGTGAGGATGATTGCAGTCGTCTCTGCCTTTGACCTCTATGCAGTCAAACAAGCCGCACCATCCTTGGAAGTGTGGAGTCAGCATCTCGACCCAGTTGGACAAGGGTCGTTCACAGGTTGGCTTCAACCTGAAAACGCTATAGAACGAGGAGCACAAGGAACAATAATCAACCATGCAGAGCACAAAGTCGACATCGAACATGTCCAACAACTTATGCAGCAATTGCCGGATGAATTCCCGATGTGTGCTTGCGCAGCCGATGTTGATGAAGCGCATCAATTAGCAGAGCTTGGCCCTACATTCATCGCAGTTGAGCCACCAGAACTCATAGGCGGGGACATTTCAGTAACAACAGCAGATCCTGCCATCGTTTCTGATACGGTCAATGCCGTTCGTGCGATTAACCCTCAGGTTCGCGTCCTTTGTGGCGCTGGTGTAAAGGATGGAAAGGACGTTAAAACTGCTGTTGAACTTGGCGCACATGGCGTCTTGCTCGCCTCTGGTGTGACCAAAGCGAGCGATGTTGATGCTGTGCTTGCCGACCTTGTTGCAGGCTTGGAAAACTGAGGGGTTGAACAAATGGCTCGCAAAACGAAGCGCAAGCCTGTTCGAATTGCCCATGAATTGTCCAGAACTCGTCGTAAGGCCATCCAAAAGGCCTTACAGGAGCATCAAATTGAAGACCGGGCAGAATGGGATCGAAATTCGGAATGGGGCGATTATCGCTTTTACCGAAAACTGGTGAAAAGAGGAACCATTCGAACGATTGAACTCCCATTGCTTGAAGTTACCATCGGGGACCCATGGTCAACCTCTGTGACCATCATTCACGGCAAGCGCCCAGGTCCTACGATTACCATTCTTGGAGGCATGCATGGAGATGAACTCACTGGACCATCTGCTTGTACACATTTGCTAAGTACAGCATTTACGGACCCAGAAAAGCCACTCGATCCAGAAACACTGGCAGGTACCATTCGAATTGTGCCAGTTGTGAACATGCCAGGTTACCGATCGAAATCGAGATATTTCCCCGATGGAAGAGATTTGAATCGAAACTTCCCTGGCAACTCTAAGGGCTCATCGACTCGAAGAGTCGCTGCTCAAGTTTGGAAATATCTCGTCGAAGACTCGGATGCAATCATTGACTTACATAGCGCAGGAAAAGGTCGTTCGAACATGCCTCAACTCCGAGTAGACCTCGCTCATGCTGGCTCAAACATCCTTGCGAAAGCCTTTGGAATCGAAATTCTTCTTGATTCAAAACCACCGAAAGGATCGCTTCGCAACAATGCAAATTTGGAGGACATTCCAGCCATAACCTACGAAGGTGGCGGAGCAAACTGGCTCGACCAAGCATCGGTCAAAGTTGCCGTTCATGGTGTCATGAATGTTCTTCGAAAACTCAAGATGGTTCCTGGGAAGCCACATAGGCCTCGGTTCAGAATGCTTGCGAGTGGATCCACATGGCTCAGAGCTGGCGAAGGAGGTCTCCTCGACTTGTTCGTTGACAGTGGTTCAATCATGAAAGAGGGTGACGTGGTTGCTCGCATATCCGACCCGGCAACACCCGGTCTTTCTGTCGATATCCTCGCCCCTGAAGATGGGCTCATGATATGTATTGCAACGAACCCATTCGTAGCAGCAGGGATGCCTGTTGGTCATTTCCTACCAGTCTCAAAGCACATGTCTCTGCTCGAAGAACAAGTCGATGGGTTTGGCAGGTTTATCACGCAAGGATCACTTGATGAGCCCGTATGGCGAGAGGAAGAAGAAATTGAAGTCGAAGTTCGTGGCGAATGGGATGGTGGCAGTGTCGACAGTGGATGGCTTGAAGCAACACTGGAAGAAGTCAATCGTGAAGACAACACTGAAGAGGAAGCCTGATCAACGGGATAGGCTATGACAAAGCCCACTGCAAGTCCTTCGATTTCTCAATATCTGTGAATGGGTAATCGGGATGAAAATTAGTATCTGATGAAAATTAAAAGCAACACTAAGACGGTGAAAATAGCATTTACAGTTCGAATTTTGTTCCAACGGTTCCATGGAATTTCGAAATCAACACGAGATGATGCGGCTTCAGATTCCTCCAAGGACTCAATATCCAAATCTTGCAGTGAATTGTTTAGAGGGATGTTAAATCGAAACGTGGGCAACTGAACTCCTAATAGATACAGGATCGATGCAAATACGAGAAGATACATTTGTGTTCCGCCAAGGTTCATTATTCCTAGAATCAATGTGATGATTATTGATAGAATTGAACCAGCCCAGACGAGAATGAAGAGTGGTTGGTTGTTTTGTATGATTCCATCCATGTGTTTGAATGCCAATAGATACTCCTTGTCAGTGAGTGTCGCTATGCCTGGCATAACAACGATCGCAAATCCAAACAACAACCCTGCTACCAATGAGCAGAGCATTATCGTCGCCATGAGGGTCACGTGTAAAGGCTCCATGTATGATGCCAAACAAACGTGTTAACAATTCTTCCTGATAATACACGATCGAAAATTAGAGTGCATATGAGCAGAGGAGGCCTTTGATTAGAGGCCCAATCAGAGGGTAACGTCTGACAAAACCCACTGCGAGCCCTTTGATGAGGCTAAAACGAATCAGTGGGTTTGCTGCGTTAACCCT
>JAAZUV010000078.1 GCA_018623995.1 Methanobacteriota archaeon | reverse complement strand
CCTCAACTCCAATGCTCGAAAGAACCAAAGCATGTGTCATGGCCAAAGCATGGATAATCAGTGCCAATCAACACACGTTGGAGCGATACCATCAAAATATATCGATTTGTGGTTATGTATGGCGATTATGCGCGGATGGTCACACTACTCAAATCCAAGGCAGGCATTGTTCTTGGTTTTGCTCATGCTTTTGCTGCCATTGGCATCGCAAGTTCAGGCGATAGAAACGCTTCCTGAGATCCAAGAACCAACACATGCGCCGCCAATTCTCGTCGAAGGTTTGCCACCGCTCATGTGTGGGGAGGAACTTTGCGACCGTCCGTTGAGAATGTTCGAGAGAGATGGCCGTATGGCCAACATGGAATACGGTTGGTGGCAAGCGTATGGACCCGATCTTGATTGGAACGGAATGGACGACCGTCTCCAACGAGTCATGAGTGGGCTTGATTCCATGTCGCCCACGGCCATTATCGGGCCCGATGGACGAAAAACAGTGGCCATCGTTGTGGACTATGCATGGAATCCAACTGATGTTGACGAGGACAACCTTCGCTCCACGCTTGAGCGTCATGGATGGGTTGGGCAGGAGCAAGGCGCCTTCTTTGAAACCATTCGAAGCATCGATGCCATTGCCGTCGACAAGGTACCTGTTTCCGCATTGATGGACATTTACCAACTCAACGGCGTTGTTGTTGTCGAGATGCAGAACGTCATGGTGCCGAGCAATGATGTTGCATCACGAGCAGCAACCGCTCGACCATCTGCGAATTACTCCTTCACCGCACATGAACAGGGTTACTACGGTACTGGCGTCACCATTGCTGTGCTTGACACTGGCGTGGACAATGAACATCGCTCTCTCAACGACTTCGATGATGTTGACGACGCTCCAGACGCAGACCCAAATTCTTACTCTGATAGAAAATGGATTGCTGGGTATGATGCGACAGCTCAGACGCCAGATGAATCAGGAGGTACTGATCCTGATGATGGCAATGGCCACGGCACCCACGTTGCTGGTTCTGCCCTTGGTACGGGTGATGCCTCAAAGGTTCACATGGGGACTGCACCGGGTGCAGGGCTCATCGACATCAAGGTCTTGACAGACGGCGGTGGTACAAACTCACAGTTCAGCCTCCGTGGGCTTCAGTGGATGATTAACAACGTCAACACTGACTGGGGTGTGAATTCAACGTACACCGGAATTCAAATCGCATCCATGTCGTATGGTTCTCTTGGTGGAGGGCCACTATTACCAAACGACCCTGGTGACAATGGGACAAGCGCAGAAGCGAATCTTGTCAATCAGGCAACGGCAGCCGGTATTGTCTGTGTCGTCGCTATTGGAAACGATGGAACAAACCGAGTTCCTTCTCCAGGAAGTGCAGACGGTGCAATAACCGTTGGTTCCGTCGATGACCGAAACTCTGTTCTTAGATCCGACGATGTCATGTCGGATTTCTCAAATTATGGTCCGAGACTGTCTGATAACGACGATGATGATACCGATGAGCAAAAGCCGGATGTTACCTCCTACGGTTCGAACATTATCTCTGCGACCTATGCCGCATCGTTTGGATTGCCAGGAACGCCTGCAACGCTTGCCGACAATCAATACGACTCAAAATCGGGTACCAGCATGGCGACCCCGATCGCCTCGGGTGTAATTGCGCTTCTCCTGGAGGCCGACCCGTCCCTCACACCAGAGGAAGTCAAGGATGTTATTCAGAAGTCTTCTGAACCGAGGGGTGAACCTGCTGACGAGTCGATTTCGAGATGGAATGAAACCTTTGGACATGGCATCATCGATGCCTCTTGTGCCATTGCTTTCGCTAAGGGTCAAATTTGTGATAACGGGCTTCGTGCAAGCACAAGCGATGTCAATGTTTCATTCCCAGTGAATGGAACATGGGTTATGGCTGATTCCATTACGCGTATCTCTGGAGATGTGAATACAACAGAGGTCGCTTACGATCGAGTCGAGATAAAAATTGAACAGCGTTTCACATTCCGCGATGTTAGTCCAAGAGACGGTAAGAACGACAAACCTCCACGAACGCTTCTCGATTGGACGGTCGTCAATGGCAGCATGGATTACTGGTTCTATGATTTCGAACTGCAAGATTCATGGGTTGCATCCGATGATGAAATGATACTCGTTTATGCGGTTGCCAAGGATGCAGATGAAAACGAATCGACCCTTGCAATACGCCATTTCCAATTGTCGAGAACAAGTTTAACCCTTGAAACGCCAATATCCCGCAATGTTTTGTCTGGCACGGTTGAGGTTACTGGCGATGTCGAAGGCGTCGAACACGATCGAATCGAGTACAAAATCGATGATGGCGACTGGAAGACAGGTACGACGCTCACAAAACACGATGGCCCAGGTCAGGACGGTAGTGATTCATGGTCGTTCAATTGGGATTCAACGGAAGCTGATGACGGATATCGAGAGTTCTTCATCCGAATGGTCAACAAGACTGGATACATCAGCCCTATCGCATCCAGAAGTTACACGATTGACAATATCGAACCGGCTCCTTCATTGCGTTTCCAAGGAGAAGTCGAGATTTTTGACCAGAAGTTGCCAGCAGAAACAGCGTATGCAGGAAGTTTACTCGAAGTCAAGTTTGATGTCTACAATGCTGGTGACAAAGACGCTACGGACATTTTTGTTCGACTCACAGCACCGGGCGAGGATTCGGAGGTCTACCCTTCGCAAGGTCTCATCCCATCCTTGGAGAAAGGGGAATCTGTTTCCGTTACGTTGTACTGGCAGGCAAGTATTGCTGGTTTGCATGATGTGTTGCTTGAACTAGACCCAAACAATGTCCAAGGCGATTTGGAGCCAGATGACAACACGCTCACCTTCCCATTCGAGATTCTTGAACGTCCAAATCAACCCGTTCTCCGATTCCTTCCAGGTTCGGTAACAACAATCCCGAACATCCCCCTTGCCGATGAGGATTACCAGATCAACATACGGGTGGACAACCTCGGCCAATCGAATGCTGCATCGTTGGATATGGTGTTGGAGTATTGGGTTCCGGATGCAGGTTGGCAGAGCATTGACGAGGAACGAGTGAGTTTCATCCCCGGCGCGACCACCGAATCGGGATATCAAGTGGTCAAGTTCCGACATATGAGTGACCAGATTGGAGCAGTTCTGTACAAGGTCACACTCACCGGTGATGGTGTTGAGAGCGAATACAGTCAGCACACGTTTACAGTGGTTGTCAGTGATGTCGCCTCGGGCCAAGGTAGCTCGACGCTTTCTCTTTCTGATTCAGAATACCCGGTTGCATTTGCAGGTATTGAATCGTCAACACTTCTGTTTACAACCATAGATGGAGAACTTCATGTTCGTTCGATCAGCAAAGACCTCCAACTATTGACAGACACAGTCGTTGATACAAACTGGGGCGGAGAAATCGATGTCATGGTCCGTGAGGATGGTCTCGTCCATGCTGTTTGGACGAGCCGAACGCAATCGCAGCAAGGTTACTTCCTCAACGATATTGCTATGACTTCATTTTCAGCGACAGGCCAAATGTTGCCTGTTCACCATCATCTCACGCCTCTGAAAATTTCAGAGGGTCAATATTGGGGCCTCGATTTGGCCCAAGAAGACGAAACAGTCGTTCTTTCAGGATACTTCAGGAACCTCTCAACAGGTGGTTCCTGGTCCGATCTCACATCAATCTTCAGCATCCATTCATCAACACCAGATGTTGGCGAGAATTGGACGAGCATGAAGACGCATGTGCCCGTTATCGATATCCATCCGGATGATGGTGATCAACTCGCAACTTTGCTCGACGAAGGCGTCTTGCACATTCTTTTCCAAGAACTCCGTGATGATGTGACTGGAGTCGAACGAACCGGTTTGATGTACACACGGGGTGACCTTGATTTGACACAGTGGGACTATCAAGCATCCATCGGTGATGAGGCTCATTCCGCGCAACTTGGAATTCTTTCCACCAGTGAGAACAAGTTCTTCTACGCAGGATGGATTGAAGGCTCTGGGAAAGACACGAACATTGCTGTTCTTGCTACTGAAGGCGATTGGAGCGAGGAACCAGTCATTACTCCTGCGCCAGGGTCTACCACACTCATTTTCAATCAACGTCAAGATGTTGTTGAAGTCGTATACAACGAGATTACCGTCCTTGGTGAAGTGTCACGTTACGGTATTCTAGCCACGAAGGATACGCCCTCTGGCGACGTTCCAGTCGTTGGACTAGCAAACATTGTTTCAGAAAAGAAGAGTCTGCTTGGCTACAGCATGAACAACCAGGATGCTATCTTGTTCACCGTTTCTCCAACAGGTCGTTTCTCGATGCAGAAATTCTTGATGGATGAGGCGCAAGAACCAAGCGAACCGAAGTCGTTGCTCGAACAATTGTTGGAACCCCTCCCAGGTTCCGACGAAATGAAGATGAGAATTTTATTTGGCATTGTTTCAGTTCTGTTTCTTCTGTTTGTTCTCGTCGTCATTTCCCTTCGTTCTGGTAGGAAGAAGGATGATGTCGTCGATGCGGCAATCGTTGAGGAAGACGAAGTTGCCATCCTCGTCCAAGTTGAAGAGGATAAACAAGAGGAAGAGTTGGTCGCTACCGTTCCAATAACTCCTCCTGTACAAATCGAGATGGAAGAACCTACACTTGCAGATGAACTGGAAGCAAAGAGCATTGCTGGCGAAGGGAATGCGCGCTTGAACCGTCGCATGAAGAGGAAACAAGATCGTGAGATAGCAGAGATTGTCTCCAAAGGATTGCCTCCTTTGCCGACTCCAACATCGTTACCGGAAGTACCACTTGCGGAAGCATTACCACCTCTGCCAGTGGCAGAGCTGGAACCAGGTGCGTTACCGCCGTTAGCAGATTTACCTCCTCTTCGTCGTCAGGCGGTGTGTCCTTCATGCAGCGCTAATTTCCCGGTAACCGACTTGATGCGGGCTCAAGTTACGTGTCCAATCTGTTCAGAGCGATTCAATCTTTGAAGTGATACAATGTGTGGAATCTTTGGCTACATCGGTCACCGCAATGCTTCATCCTTGCTCGTCAAAGGATTGTTACGCCTTGAATATCGAGGCTATGACTCGAGTGGTGTGGTTGTCAAGAATGGGCAATTACAATCCTACAAGGACATCGGGAAAATTTCCGAGATGGCCACATCGTTACCTGACATCAAAGGTTCGATGGGCATTGCTCACACACGCTGGGCAACACATGGTGGAGTTACGAAAGAAAACGCTCATCCTCATCTCAGCAATGATGGAAAAGTTGCAATTGTACACAATGGTATTCTACAGAATTCCGATGCTCTTCGTAAGCGTCTCAAGCGGGCAGGCGTTCAACTCAATTCGGAAACCGACTCTGAAGTGTTTTGTCACTACATTGCGATGGCTCTGGAAGAGGGTAAAGAGCCGCTTGAAGCACTTCAGAGTGTTCTCTCAATGACCAGAGGGACGTGGGGAGTTTGCGTCCTGTTTCAGGAATACGACTATGTTCTCTGCGCTCGAAATGGTTCACCTCTCATCATTGGCCGAGGAAAGGACGAGATGTTCATATCAAGTGACCCCCATGCCATTCGAGAACACACCGATCAACTGGTTGCACTCGAAGACGGACAAATCGCGAAGCTTGATGCACACAATTTCCAAGTCATGCAAACGGATGGCCAAGAGGTTGAATCTCACCTTCTCCAGTTGGAAGAAGAGTGGGGTGAAAGCGAATTAGGAGAGTATCCTCACTTTATGCTCAAGGAAATTCATGAACAATCTCAGTCTTTGCAGCACTGTATTTCGGGTCGATTACGTCATGCTGAGGGAACATCGGTACTGGGCGGTCTACAGGTACAACCTCAGGAACTTGCACAACTCCCTCACGTCCGTTTGATTGGATGCGGTACAGCTTTGCATGCTGCTCAAATCGGGCAGATTCTGATTGAACAGTGGGCAAGAATCCCTGCAGTTTCTCATGTTGCAAGCGAATTCAATGCCAACGACCCAGTCATCAATCCAAAAGCGCTCCATTTGGCGATATCTCAATCGGGGGAAACAGCCGACACGCTCTCAGCGGTCAAGGAAATTCAACGAAAAGGAGCAGATGTCTATGGTGTTGTGAACGTTGTCGGCTCGAGTATTGCAAGGCAATGCGGAAAGGGTGTCTATATCCACTCTGGGCCAGAACAATCCGTTGCTTCAACAAAGGCGTTCACGAACATGGTCGGAGCCCTTGCCTTGTTCGCTCTACAACTTGGTCGAAGCCGCCATCTTTCAAAGACCAAGGGAAAATCAATCATCCGAGAAATGCGTACTCTCCCTGAAAAGATACGAACCTATCTCGAACAGCCTGGACCAATTGAACAAGCTGTTGAGTTGGTAACGAAGGCGAAGAGCGTCCTGTTTTTAGGAAGAGGTATTTCTTCGCCAGTCGCTTCTGAAGGGGCTCTTAAGCTCATGGAGATTGCTTACATTCCGTGCCTTGCCTATCCAGCTGGTGAAATGAAGCATGGACCAATCGCATTGATTGAGCAGGAT
>JAAZUV010000077.1 GCA_018623995.1 Methanobacteriota archaeon | reverse complement strand
GATGTCCAGATCGTGACGGTGATGGTTATTCGAACACAGGCGATCCGTTCCCGGATGACGGCACACAGTGGGAAGACGCAGACGGTGACAACTACGGTGACAACCCCGATGGAAACAATCCTGACTTCTTCCCCAACGATGCTTCACAATGGCGAGATTCCGATGGTGATGGCTATGGAGACAATCCTGGCGGCACCAACGGCGACCGCTTCCCGAACGACCCTACACAATGGTCCGATGCTGACAACGATGGCTATGGAGACAACTTTGTCGATACGGATGGCGATGGCGTTTCAGAAGGAAACTCCGACGTCTGTCCTCAAACCTATGGCGAATCCAACTCCGCAACATCCCGTGGATGCCCTGATTCCGATGGAGATGGCTTCACCGACCCAGAGGACGCCTTCCCAGACCAACCACTTCAGTGGGCTGACCAAGATGGCGACGGGTTTGGCGATAACGTTCAGTTCACCGATGGTGACGAGTGCCTCGATGTCTATGGTAAGAGCACGGAAAACGGTGTGCAAGGATGCCCTGATTCCGACGGCGATGGTCATGCAGATCCATTCGGTGACTTCGTTCCTAAGCCAGATTGCACCGGTGCTGACGCTTTCCCGAACGATCCGCTTCAGTGGTGCGACAAAGACGGAGACGGTGTTGGTGACAACTACGTCTTCACAAACATCAGCGTTCCTGACGAAGAGAACACCGGGTTGATGATTGAGCTATGCGAACAAATTGGCGATGCCTTCCCGAACGATGCCACGCAATGGGCTGACATGGATTGCGATGGTCGCGGTGACAACAACACCGGCATTGCTCCAGACGCTTTCCCACTTCGAAAGACACAGCAGGACGACAACGATGGCGATGGTTACGGAAACAACTTCACCAACGGAGCGTATCAACCGGACGAGTGTCGAAACGAATACGGAACATCAACCATCGATCGGTTTGGTTGTCCAGACAGCGATAACGACGGGATGTCCGATTTGAACGACCCGTGCAAGTGGGATCCAGCCATCTCAGTAGGCATCCCCGGACAGGTCACGTGTTCGATTACAGAGGACCCGAACAAGGCGGACGAGGGAGAGACGGTCGCTGAAGTCGAAGCAAAATCATCCAATGTTATGTTGTATGCAATGGGTGGCATCATCGCATTCATGCTCGCAGCTATTCTTGTTGCCATGCTCGCTCGACAAGCAAGTCGCAACAAGATGATGCGTGAGCGAGCCATCGAGCGAAAGGCTGAGGAACAACTCATGGATGAAGAAGAACGCCGACAACAATGGATTGACTACTACGTCGCTAACGGTGAATTCGACAAAGCACGTGAACTTGGTTGGGTCGATCCTGCATCGCTCCCTGCGTGGAAACAGCACGAGATTCAACAACAAGAAGCCCTGCAAGCATCCATCCCATCCATGCTTGACCTGGATTGATTTACGCATGGTTTGTACCGTTGCCCTTTAAGTCAATGAGAACTATGCAAAAACATGGGAGAGGTGCGTATGCGTCGTCTTGTTGCAACGTCCATGGTGATGTTGCTCGTTCTCCTCATCCCAGTAAGTGCTGAGGAAACAGGCACTGTTCGTCTCGAAATCGAAGCATTGGATGACAATTCCAAGCCATGGTATGGTGCAGGAGACAGCGTTCTTCTCGCTTCTTCGATCATGAACGACGGTGCTGCAACCTCCATCACGGAGGACCCATCATGTGGCGTAGTCATGCGTGTGGCCGATGCTGCAGGTACAGCCGTACTTGATGAAAGCGCGACATGTCGAGGTCAAAGCCGTGGTCTTGACATCAGCGCAGGAACAACAGCCTTGGACCAACATGCATGGGATTTGACCGATCAAGATGGTGAGCTTGTTTCATCAGGACTCTATACCATCACCATCGAACTCGCAGGATCTGGCCTTTCAGCAACATCCGAAGTGATGATACAACAAAACGCTGGTATTCCATCGGAGTTGCTCTTTTCGACGTCCATCGCTCATCGAGAGGACGTGCTGTCCCTTGGCGAGCCATTCGTCATCGCTTACGAACTTCACAATCCGACATCCGAGGCCATCGATATCAGCGACCTTGATGCATGTCAACTGTTGATTTCCTTCGAAGAACAACGGCTCGGACCATCATGCAATGCAGGAATGACAACCATCGATGCCTACGCAGTTCTCGGATTAGGCCACACCATGCACCATGCAACCACAGTCGGCGCCTCGACGTTGACCATCGAAACACCTGATGCACAAGTCGTTGATTCGTTCGAACTCTCTGTGCAAGATGTCGTAGTTCCCTCAACGCCACTGGACGCTTCCATCAACGCACTCTCCACATCATTCATCCAAGGCGAATTGTTTGATGGCTCACTCACCCTTCAAAACGACGGAACCGAGAGCGAACTGTTGCGTTTCACAAACACCTGCCGAGCCAGTTACTGGATTGCAGGAAGCAACGGCGTAGTGTTTGACTCCCTCGACCAAGCCAACTGTCGAACGGCAGAACTCGACGTGGTTGTGAGCGCATCCTCTCAGACCACATTCCCTCTCCAATCATGGGCCTTTGTCGATGAAACGGGCTGCTCCATGTTGAGTGGAGATTACATCCTCGTTGCCGAAGTGCCCGAGTTTGGTTATTCGGCTTCGATGGATGTCGACTACCGTCGTATTCAGTCCGCAGACTGCGGTACCGCTTCTGAACCAATCACATCCCTCTCTGTCGATTTCGATGACAATGACGAGGCTGTGTTTGAATTGCAACTCGCTGGAATGGAAGAGCAAATCGACATCCAGTGGCTGGAAATATGCAAGGCATCACTCCAACTTTGGAACCTCGACCTCACTGAGAAGGTCATTGAAAAGAACGTTCTCTGCAACAGTGATGTCCAGCTCGACCAAGCCCTGCGCCTCTCTTCGGAGGATGTTCTTCGGTTCGAGCTTGAAGATTTGAATACCTTCGATTTCCAAGATGCTGAATACCGTGTTCGAATTGACTTGGCAACAGACCAAGACATGATGCTCGAATACGAGTTCTCGTGGCCGTTGGATGTTGCTACTGAAGAGACGGTGGTCGTTGAAGAAGACGTTACGCAAGAGGCTCCAATCGTCCTCGTTGAGGGTGTTTGGAGCGGTGTCTTGACGCCTGATGGAACATGCTGGATGCTCGAGAACGATGAGGGCGTTGTGCACATGCTCGCCGATTCAACGATGGCTTCGTGGGCCCCAGAACGCGGCTTGACTGGCACCTACCAAGCACAACAAACCAACGCCAACGATGCTTGCACCCGATTCACTGCTGACAGTTTCACATTTGTCGGGATCCTTCAAGAAATTCCATTGGTAGAAGAATCGTCCGCTGTGGAAGAATCTTCCATTGTCGATAACGAAGTTGTCGAACAAGAAGCCCTCCCTGATTGGGCGCCTCAAGCCGTTACTGTTCTCACCGTGAGCGCCATTCTCTCCATGCTTGGCTTTGCTGCATTCAACAACGAAGCAATTCGCATCTCGACTACACTCACTGGATTGTGGTTCCTCGGTTTGATCGGAAAAACCTCTGAGACAAGCGATGGTCGTTTCCAACGTGGGCGACTGCTTGGTTATCTTACTGCAAATCCTGGTTGTCACTTCCGTGCACTCTTGTCTGCCTTGGACATGAGCAATGGCCAGCTCTCTCACCACCTTCGCGTTCTCGAACAAGAAGAGAGCATCTGGCGACGCAAGGACGGTCGCCTAGTCCGCTACTATCCGTTGACCAACACACTCCACCCACTGCTTGAGGATGATGCACTTCCAGTACCAATTCTCGCTCCTGACCCACTATCGCTTCAAGGTAAGATTCTGGTTTTGCTTGATCATGACAGCCAAATGGGAGACTTCCCCACACAAGCTGAACTTGCAAAACGCCTTGACAAATCCCAACAACTCATCTCTCATCACCTCCGCACTTTGGAGAAATACGGCCTCATCGAAGGACGTCGTATGGGTATGCGCAACCGCTACAAACTCACCAAGGAGGCGATGTTCCTTCTTGAGACCAGCGATGCGTACCTACAGAACGAGATGAACCTCTGAATTCGATTCGCTGAGGTGGATTGAAGAAGGATAGCATGGAGGCGTGTTTAGCGTAGGAAGTGTCGACGTGTCGGATGAGATGAAGACGACGGATGAAGTTGCATGGCAACAAGCATGGAACGATGCGGACGTCTTTGCTTCAAGCGATGATGCATCCAAACCGAAATTCTACTGTTTGGAAATGTATCCATACCCATCCGGAAAAATGCATATGGGTCACGTTCGAAACTATTCCATTGGCGATGCTGTTGCCCGATACAAGCGAATGAAAGGCTTCAATGTCCTTTACCCAATGGGATTTGATTCGTTTGGAATGCCGGCCGAAAATGCGGCCATTGCTGAAGGTGGGCATCCTCATGACATTACCGAGAAGAACATGGCATCCATTACAGAACAGATCAAACGCATGGGATTCTCATATGACTGGAGTCGGTTGGTCAAGAGTCACGATCCGAATTACTACAAGTGGAACCAATTGTTCTTCACCCGCTTTTTCAAATCTGGACTCGCTTATCGTGAGTTTGCTCCGGTCAATTGGTGTGAATCCTGTTCAACGGTCCTTGCCAACGAGCAAGTCAAGGCAGGTCGCTGCTGGCGATGCAACGGTCCTGTACGACAAAAGGACATGAGTCAGTGGTTCATTGATATCACCAAGTACGCTCAACAATTGCTCGATGGTCTCGATACCATCGAATTCCCAGAAAGCGTTCGATTGATGCAAGAAGATTGGTTGGGTCGCTCCGAAGGAGCAGAAATCGAATTCGGTATTGAAGGGAGCGAAGAAACCATTCGCGTCTTCACCACTCGTCCTGACACCCTGTTCGGTGTCACGTTCGTTACGCTCGCACCAGAACATCCACTTGCTGAAGAGCTGGTCAAGGGAACAGAGTACGAGGCCGGTTGGAAGGCCATGCACGATGTCTATGCCAACATGAGCGAGTTCGATCGAATCAAGAACCTCAACAAGAAGGAGGGTGTTTCACTTGGACGCTTTGCCATCCACCCACTAACAGGAGAAAAGATTCCGATTTGGGCCGGTAACTTCGTTCTCGCTACCTACGGAACTGGGGCTGTTATGGCTGTTCCAGGTCATGATGAACGAGATTTCGACTTTGCCAAGACCTACGATTTACCCATCAAGCGTGTGCTGGTGGAAAAAGAGAATGACGATGCTGATGAAGAACTTGAATCAGCATATACGGAAGATGGATACATGGTTCATTCTGGTATGGATGGGTTCGATGGCCAGTTCGGAGATGCTGCGCGTACTGCTGTCATCGATGCCCTCGAAGCCGCTGGCAAGGGCGATCGTCGAGTCAATTGGAAGATTCGCCCTTGGCTCATCAGTCGCCAACGCTACTGGGGCACGCCGATCCCAATCATTCACTGTGAAGACTGTGGGGCCGTTCCTGTCCCTGAAGATCAACTCCCAGTTGAACTTCCACGAGACGTTGTCTTTGATGGGAAAGGAAACCCATTGGAAACCTCAGAATCCTTCCTTAACGTATGTTGCCCTGATTGTGGCAAGGATGCCCGACGTGAGACCGATACGATGGATACCTTCGTTGACTCATCGTGGTACTTCTTGCGTTACACCGATGCCAACAATCTCGATCAGTGGTACAATTCAGATATCGCAGACTATTGGATGAACGTTGACTTCTATTGTGGTGGAATTGAACACGCCCAAATGCACTTGATTTACGCTCGATTCTACACCAAGGCACTTCGTGATCTTGGCTTCCACAGCATCGATGAGCCATTCAACGAATTGCTGTGTCAAGGGATGGTCAACAAGAGCGCTCCATTCTGTGAAACCTGTTCTGTTACACTCTCAGTGGATCATGCTGGCTCACCATGTCCACATTGCGATTCACCACTCGGTGAGCGCTCGGCCAAGATGAGCAAGTCGCTTGGAAACACTGTTTCTCCTGAACAAATGATCGAGCAGTTCGGCGCCGATACCGTTCGATTGTTCATTCTCTTTGCCGCGAATCCAACCGCTGGAATGGATTGGTCCGATTCAGCTGTTGAAGCCAATCATCGGGTGATGCAACAACTGCAAACCATGCCTGACCAACTTCTAGGATGGGACAAGCCTGCCCATTACATCGATGCTTGGATGATGGCTCGACTCCGACAACGCCTCCAACAGTGGTCCGATGCAATGGACCGATACGACTTGCGTCGAGCGGTCGAATGCTCGCATTACGACATGGTCAAGGACATCAACTGGTACATACGACGTGGAGGCGGCAACGCTGAGGTTGGCCGAACATTGCTTCACTCTTGGACGCACATGATCGGTATCGCAACACCTCACCTCGCAGAAGATTGGTGGGCGCAACTTGGTGGAGAGGGACTGCTCGCTGCACATGTGATGAATGACATTCAGGCCGTCAGTGAAGAGGATCAAGCCCTTCTCGATGGAGACGCCGTGATTCGAGATCTCCTCGAACAAGCACGAAAAGTTCGCAGTGTT
>JAAZUV010000013.1 GCA_018623995.1 Methanobacteriota archaeon | reverse complement strand
GGTTCGCCCTGGTACCGTTGAAGTCTGGTCCTTTGAGAACGGAGAACCGACACTTCTTGATTCTCACCGATTCTCAACTCCACGTCTCAGCCCTCTTGAAGATTACAATGAAGAAACTGGGGCCCAGAAACTCTTGGACGGATTCATTGACAGTGTTGGACAGCGATTGATGGCTGATGTTCCCGTTGGAATTGTTCTCTCAGGAGGACTTGATTCGTCCCTTGTCGCAGCCGTTGCAAGCGATGCTGCACATCGATACAACCGGCCTATTCCTGAATGTTGGACCGTTGCAGAGAGCGAGGACAATCCAGATTGGATGGCTGCAGAGGTTGTTGCTTCGTCTCTCGATCTCAAGCACCATCAATCCATAATGGAGCAGGACTCCTTCGCTCAACATCTTCCTTCGCTTTCTTGGCATGGGGAGGATCTTGACGTCTCCGTGCTGTTTTTCCAGCCACTGTTCCAGACCATGGCACAATCTGTACGTGTCGGACTATGTGGGCAAGGAGCTGATGAAATCCATGCAGGATACCCTCGTTATGCTGATTTGAATGCTCATCGTCACGATCTTGAGGATCGAATTGCCATGCTCAATCATCCATTCGCACGCCAATTTGAACAAGGTGAACTTGATTCTGAGGATGAGCGCTGGTGGGCTAATGACCATCGGCCACAAACACACCTCAGTGATTTGCAAGACACGCTTCAGTTCGAACTTGAACATGGGCAATTGAGCAACTTTCAACTTCGACTTGTTGACCGACATTCGATGGCGCATTCGCTGGAAGTGCGCGTCCCATTCCTCGGCCGTTCTCATCGAAAGGATGCATTCTCGCTTCCAATGAATCAACGATTGCCTCAGGAAGGACTGGAAAAGAAGGCCCTTCGGAAGGCTGCCTCGCTCACCACACTGCCGAAAAGCGTCGTAGAGCGAAAGAAATTGCCTGCTGGTACAGCAACCTCACCGACGCTTCTCAGCTCGTGCCTCAACGAATACTCCGCACAGATTGAAGAGATCTCATCACGATGGAATTTCTGTGAACCACTCCTTCGTCATCAACCCGAAATTGCCTTGGGTCTTGGTTTGTTTGAATCACTTCACCTCATTGAATACGACCAGCCACAACATCATCGCTCAATCGATGCACTTCTTGCGGAGGTTCTCTGATGACAATCGTTCATGACTTGAGTTCAGCACTTGAGGACAAGCGTGAGGAAATCGTTGCTTGGATGGCTCAAAAGCGTTCAGAGATTGATGTTCCCATTTACGGTAGCGTCGACATTCGTGATGCAGGTTGGAAGATTGCTGTGGTCGATGCAAATCAATTCCCTGCAGGTTTCAACAACACGTCCGAATCCGATTTGCCTCATCTGACGGAACGTATTGCTGCTCATATCGAGCGACATCATCCTGATTGCAAGTGGGTCCACATCTACCCAGAATCACACACTCGTAACCAAGGATATGTGGAAAATCTCCGAACGCTCTGTCAGTTGGTCGAGCGTGCAGGATACCGATGCACGATTGGTAACCCTGAACTCGATGGTTTCGATGCTCTAAATGGGATTCACGGGCCACTTCCGTTGGATCAAGTCGAAGTCGTGGATGATGTTCTCTTGGTTCAAGGTCAACAACCCGATTTTATTCTCTTGAACAATGATTTGACGGATGGTGGTCTTGAAGGACTCTCGACAAAGAGTGTTCTTCCTCGGCCTCAAATGGGTTGGTTTCAGCGAAAGAAATCTCAACATTTTGACTTCTTGCGACCACTTATCGAAGAAATTAGTGAGATCATCGGTATCGACCCATGGCATCTCATCTGTGAATCGTTTGTTTCTGAGGAGAAATGCCTCGAAAAAGAAGCTTGTCGGATACAACTTGCTAGCGATGTGGATGTGTTTTTGGCAAAATTAGCACAACGATACGCTGCGCTCGGTATCGACCGAGAACCTGTCGCATACGTCAAGAACAATCGTGGAACCTATGGACTCGGTATCATGACCGTCACATCGGGTCAACAATTGTTGAATCTCTCAAATCGAAAAATGAAGAAACTCATGTATGGGAAAGGAAATTCGAACACGGAGGATTTCCTCATCCAAGAAGGGGTTCCTACGTTGATGCAAACAGATGCTGGTGCACCTGTCGAACCCGTTGTTTACCTCGTTGATGGAGATGCATCATCGTGGTTCTATCGTATCAATCCGAAAAAGGATGAAATGGGGAATCTGAATTCGCCCAGTGCTCTCTTTGTTACTTCAGAAGAAGATTCCAGTTTCATGACGCATGCTCACAACTGGCATGCTCTGTTGTCAGAGTTGTCGATGCTTGCTATGGGACTTGAGGCGGAAGCCTTGCAACAATCCTAACTGGTTGATTTAAACATTGGACCCTTAGCAGGGCCATGCGTCGTGAGGTCCTGTATGTCCTAACGATTGCAGTTGGACTCCTCATCTCAGCAAAATACGCTCAATGGCCTGTCGACATTTGGTGCATTGGTGTCTTTTCTTACCTCTTCTGGAATACAGATCGAAAGGAGCGAATCGAGATGATTGCAGTCCTTGCCTTTGCTACACCTATGGAGTTGTTCTTCAGTGAGGTGTGGCTCATCTACGAATATCAACGTGGGTTCATGCCATTGTTTGTTCCTGTTGGGCACTACTTCCTCTTCGATCTTGGACGCCGGGTTGCTCAAAGGATTCCTGAACGTGCACCAATGCCACTGGTTCTCTTACTTGTTCCACTGGTTGTCTATGGCGCAGTCAAGGGGACCGATACATCCGCAGTTCTGTTGATTCTCTTGACACTTGGATTCACACAATGGGGTCCTGAACCTCGTCTGTATGCTTCGATGGTATGGCTTGCTCTTTTCATGGAGTTATGGGGTACGTTCCTCGGTAACTGGGCATGGGCTGCGAACGTTCCATGGACCGGTTTGACAGCCTGGAATCCACCTCTTCTTGTTGGTGCATTCTACTGTTTCGGCGACCTTCTTGTTAATTTGAGCGTTGCCAAGTTTGAAGGGCAACCCATGGTTGAGGTGAACCATGACGTCCTCGGATGAGTTGAAGCGTCGCCGCGAAGAAGAGGCGAAGCGCATCCGGACGAGTCTGAATCGTCAGCGTGGAGTGCAACACGCCTCATTGAAGGGCGGAGAGTCAGCCGTTGCATTCGTCAAAGAAGAACTGTGCATTGGTTGTGACCAATGCACCATTGTTTGCGATGATGATGCCATTGAGATGTACAAAGTTGCCATGCGTAGTCCACTGATCAATGTTGAAAGCAATCAGAAAGCGAAAATCATTCGTGACGCTTGCACAGGCTGCCGTCTGTGTGTTCTTGCTTGTCCAACAGACGCTATCAGCATGATTGACCGATGAGGTGATGTTACGTGTCAAAAAAAGGAAAAGAACCAACAGCCCAACGATTTGGTGGAGAATTCGGCCCATACCGCAAGGAAGGGACGACTGGCGTATCGCTTGGAACCTTCAAGACGCTCGTTTGGACTTCAAACATCGGAGGACTCGTTCTTTGTGTTATCGCACTTGAACTTCTCTTTGTTCAGCAAGAATTCATGTGGGGTCTCATCAGCCTCATTGCCGGTGTTCTGATCGCCTTATTCCCATCAAACTACGAGATTGTCGGAATGGACGATGACGTACCATCTGAAGATTAACTTCAAGCTTCAACTTCAGTTTGAGCTGCTGCAGGAAGTTCGCTCTTCTTGGCGTTGACTTCACGAGCAAGGAAGGAAACAACATCGAGAATCTCGATGTCTTCGTAGCGTTCATCACCCTCGAACTTGAGGCACTCGAAGTGCGAAACACACTTTGGACAAGAGGTCAACATTGTGTCTGCACCGGTCGACTTGATTTCTTCCATTCGAGCAACACGGAGTGCTCGAGCGTTCTCGTTGCACGACATCATGCTTGAGACACCACAGCACATGGCGTCTTCGCCATGGTGTTCCATCTCAACAAGATCGACACCCTCAACAGCGTTAATGAGCTCACGTGGCTCATCGTAGATACCCATTTGTCGACCGAGACGACATGGATCGTGGTATGTGACGGTGGTTGCATCGGTCGAGAGTTGCATATCGAAACCGTTCTCGATGAGGTATTCTGTCGTGTGCATGACCTTGACACCTTCGAGTTCATAATCACGAGCAAAGGTACGGAAACATTCAGCACATGAAGAAACGAGTGTATCGATGCCGGATGCTTCGATTTTCTTCTGGTTGTAGGCCTTGAGTTTGTCAAAGACTTCTGTCAGTCCCTGCCACTTCTGATCGTGGCCACAGCACTTGAGGAAGTCACGACCAAGATAGGAGACATCGTGTCCCATCTCTTCGAACAGAGTAAAGGCAGCCGTTGTTGAATCACCAAGGTTCATCTCACCCTCGTTGACGTGTGAGAAGACCATCTCTTGGTCGAGATAATCGACACAGCCAGGGTAGTAGCCAACGTTTGAGGAAATAGGGTATTCCTCTACTGGGATGAAGTCATCGTTGGATGCTTCCTCTGCTTCAGCAGCAAGAACGGCTTGAAGAACAGTGTGAGGAATTTCTGCAGCTGGTCCACCTACGATCAGGCTGCGTCGAATGTCGACGTAGGAGTCGTAGTTGACCAACTGTGGACAAGCATTCGTACATGCAGTACATGTTAGACACGAATACAGCGGAACACCATCGTCCTCATTGTTCCATGAGTTGTAGATGATGTTGAGTTTGTCTCCACCATTGAACAATCGAACTGGACAGGCATCGTCACAAAGGTCACAGCCGTAACACTTGTTCATCTCGAATTCATAACCACGTGCCATGGATCGCAACAGAACGATGACAACAGCACCAAAGGTCAGACATGGGATGAACATAGCATAGGTCAACTTAGCATCGAGTGCCTTTGGGTTGACATGGTAGGATGGGTTATCGGTGACCGAATACGCTCCGCCATCGGCTTGAATCATTGCAATCATCGTTGAGTTGGTCAAATCAACAACCTTGCCAGAGTGAGCGCCAGAGTTGTCGTCCCACAAGAGAAGCGGTTGGAAGGCACGTACGGAATAGGTCGTTTCCGTTGTGATCGAATCATTGAGAGCCAAGGCACCTGATGCGACAAGGGTGTACTCGTAGTTGTAGTTGCCCGGTACGAGGTTGATTTCAGCACCTTCACAGCCTGTGAATGAAGCAAGGACCTTTCCTGAGCTGTCGGTGACGCTCATGGTGCTCGAAAGCATTGTAGCAGTATTGACGCCGTCGATCTTCCGCTCACTGGCTCGGTATTCGCAGGTAACATCAGTCGGGAGTGCTTCATCGGTGTACTCGCCTGAGACGGTGAATGTACCAGACTTTGTGTAGCCTTCACCACCAGCGAAGGTCACGGTTTCGCCTGCAGCATTGTCGCCCTCAGTTGGGTTTTGATGGTTGTTGGCATCACTGAAATCGATGATGGTTTCTCGAGCAGGTTGGAAGATTTGCCAATCAAGCCAGGCTGCTGCCGGTACGATGCCATCGGTGTACCCACGGTCGTCGGTAAACTCGTTTGTTTCATGAACGTGTACATCGGATGGCTGTGTACGCATTGCTTCCAGCTCAGGGTAGTAGTCGTGTGTTAGTCCCTTGATGGTCAACAGTCCACCGGCTTCCCAGAATCCGTTGTCGTATGTATCGAAGGTTGCAACCGATGCACCTGCGGAAATGACGAGGGCGCCGATGATGACACGCTTACCGTGTTCCGGTGTGAATCCTGATCCCCATGCTTTGACGAGGATATTACGTCCAACAAAATAAATCACAATCCATAACAGCATACCTGTGAGTATCCACGGCACGGCATTGAAAATTTCAGCAATCCATGGTGCTCTCGTTCCACATAACAAATCTCCATGTGAATCGAGTTTACAATAGTCCGATCTGTTTTTCCCGTACAATTCGAGGAAGATGTTGATCGAAAAGACAGAGATGAACCAAACGTGTGCAAGGTAGACAGCACCTGCTGCAGCAAACCATGGGTCTTCGACCGGTCGCTTCTCACGTCCGCCGAGGAACGGTGGAAGTGCGAGAATACCGACTGGAATACCAGTGAGTGCAGCGCCCCACCATGCAGCGTTCCATGCGAAAACAGGTTGGCCGACAATGTCGCCAATGAATCCGGTTGGTACCGTGAATTGAGGAAGATACTCTCCCCATCGTAGGTATCCGTACGAGAACAATACATACCAATCAGGGAAAACGAATCCTGCTTGTGCGTATGGATCTGCAGCGCCGTGTAGTGGCGGTGGAATCAACCACGCATAGAACAACAGAACTGCTGCCATGAACGCAAACAGAATGGTATCTCGAAGAACTTCATGAGGCCAGAAACCGTGACCCATGCGGGTACGCTTTCGCTTTTCACCAGCTTCCTGAAGCTTGGCTTTTTCATCCATATACGAGGTCGCAACTCGTCCTAAATTTTCCATTAATCCCATTCAAATTCCTCCGATCAATGTGGCTCCGCAATGCCTTGTACCCAGACAATAAACAAGTGAATGATGATCAAAGTTGTCACAATCACAGGGAGAATGAAGACGTGGATGAAGTACATCCGTGTTACCGTTCGTGGTGTCAAGGATGAACCACCGAAGAGAAGGGTTGCGATGTACTTTCCAATCAATGGAGAGGAGTTGGCAAGGTTGATTCCAATGACTGCAGCACCGTAAGCAAGACTGTCCCATGGTAGCAAATAGCCAGAGTAACCGAAGACGATGGTCAACGCCATCAAAGCAACACCGATGAGCCAGTTGAGTTCACGTGGGTTTCGGTACGCACCGGTGAAGTAGACACGGCACATGTGCAAGAACACAGATGCAACCATGAAGTGCGTTCCCCAGTGGTGAACAGCACGAATGATGTATCCAAATGGAAGTTCGAGCATAATGAATTCCATGGAGGCATAAGCAGGTGATGGATCGCCCTCACCACCAGGAACGTAGTAAATTCCGAGAATGGTTCCAGTCAAGACAAGAATGATGAAACTGAGGAACGAAATACCACCAAGGCAGTACAATGGGTACCAATACCAAATGATACGCAACTTGTACTTTTCAGCGTGGGTAAGAGGCATTTGGCGGTGCATGTTGTAGTATGCCCCCTTGGACATGTTCCAGTAGTCTTGGATGCGGAACCGTGTGTCCATCCATGAAAATACCCACAGGAACGCCCGTTCGGAAATACCCATTCCGCCTGTTGACTCAACAGCACGAAGAATTTCTCGACGTGGCATTTCTTCTGTTTCCTTACGCAGTGTAAAGGCAACAAGGACGATAATGAAAGCGATGAAGAACCAAAGAATCCAGAACATTGTTGTCATGATATCACCTCAATCACAGTACGTCAACCAATCGACGTAGTCGGTTATGCCTTCAACGACACCATTGTTGAGAACAATAGGAATCAATGGAAGACCAACAGGAGCCGGACCTCCTGCTTTACGTACACCTGCATAAGTGAAGGTTGCACCATTGGCTCGGTTGCGGTTGGTGTTCATCTCAAGTGCAGTGGTATCGAATCGGGAGGAGTGGCAGATGCAGAACAACTTGGTTCCACCATCGTCGGTGCCGCCAGGTGTCCACGTGTCGTCTGTGTAGGAGTTGGATACGAGCTGCCAACCTGGGATGCAGCAAAGGTGTGTGCAGCGTCCAAAGACCATAATGAGGTCATCGGATGGGTAGATGCGCTCATCCATCGCAACCATGTCTTCGAAGTGACCGATGTACTTTCCAGATTCATCGTAACCCTCCATCATTTGGAATCGTGCTTTGTTGTTGTCCGTTGGTGATCCTTGCCACTTGGAGTCCTCGACATAGGTGACGACAACAGGGACGCCGTTCCAAACACCAGCGGCACCTGCGGTACCGGTGTTGGAGTTGGCAGCCTCTGCGACAAAGTCTGCCTTCGTCATCGATTGAAGGTGCTTCGGACCGTACCACGCCGTGTCTTCACGACCCTTGGCCCAGAATTTGACCGAGAGGTCACCAGCGGAGCCACCGCCTGGTGGAAGGAGAATGGCAGCAAATCCGAGAACGCCCAATGATGCTGCGAGAACACCTGTTGCCGTATTGAAACCATAGCGCAAGAATTGTCTTCGATTGATGACGGTTTCACCAGCGTTGGCAGCGCCTTCCTTTGCTTCAGGAACGAATAAATTGTAATCTTTCGCCATATGCTTCACCACTTGTACTCCTTCCAGTCCTTGACGTGTTCAGGGACGTACTTGTTCTGAGAATGTTTGACGATGATGGTGTCCGGCAGGATGAACTTGAGGTAGATCACACCCATGAGAATTAACGTTGTCAAGGTCATGGCAAGATGGAAAGCGAGTTGTTGCTGATCCCAGCTTTTCGCAAGTCCGTAAATGAGGGAGAATGCCCAATAGCATGCCCAGAAGATGCCCCATGCAAAGAAGAACATGGTGAGGTAGGAGCCACCAGAAGGGGCAAGGCTTGCACTAACAATGGTTCCAGATTCTGCTACATTGTGGACGCCGTGGTTGATGGCTTCGTCCATTTGCGCCTCGGTGAGTTCTACCCCTTCCAAAGCATTACGAGCATCCTTGACGGAGATTGAACCGTCAGCAACACCCTTGAGCAAGTTGTTGATGGTGTCGTCGTACATCACTGATCACCTCTTCGCATGAGTTTGTAGCGCAAGCGCAACTGGTTACTTCGTCCCTCGTACGAGGTCGAGAATCCATATCGGAGCATCAAACCAGCAAAGACGACACACATGATGACCGCTCCAAATCCGAGAAGGCCAAGCCAGTGTGCACGCAGTTTAGCACCCATGTGGTGCAAGTCGGCCCCGTGTGATTCAGGTTCTGGAGGTGCAACATTTCCGTCACCTGCAAAGACTGTTCGAGTTCCACGAGAAAGGCTGTCTTCATCGCCCTCGACAAGAGCGAAGGTCAACTGATTCCACATATCTTCGACAACGTTTCCAAGGCCGCCGTCGCCGTTGACGCTGTTGCCGGTGATCCAGAACGTGACGGTTCCTTCACCCTCAGCAGGTGCTGTCCAAGTAATGTCCCACATCCGGTCGGATTCTGCAGCGGAGGCAGATGTGTGCGTGAGCGATTGCATATCGCCTTGCCAATTGTCGGCACCTGTTCCTCCGAGCTCACCGCTTGAAACTCGCATTGAGAATCCTGCGGAGTATTGTCCTCCGGCGGCAGGCCCCCCAATGATGTGGAGT
This sequence comes from Methanobacteriota archaeon, assembly GCA_018623995.1. Lineage (GTDB taxonomy): Archaea > Thermoplasmatota > Poseidoniia > Poseidoniales > Poseidoniaceae > MGIIa-L2. Next base: position 9,368 of record JAAZUV010000013.1, on the reverse strand, counting down.
TGGAGTTCGTAGGTTTCGCCTGGCGTCCAAGCATACGGGACGCTGTCAAGAATCACTTGAACGCTGTTGGATGGTGCTGCGTTGTGACAAAGGCATCCTTCTTTGGCGACATCGTCGATGTCGTTTTGTTGGCCACCGATTCCCGTCGGCAAGGATGTTGCAAGGCCAGGGAGAAGCAGGAGAAGCAACACTGCAACCGCAACTGGGCGGCGTTTTGAGAAGGAGGTTGTCAGCATGGCTACACCCTATGGGCTTTCGACTTAGAAGGACCCCTTAAACATTGTTAGTGATTCGCCAGAATAATGTCTTGCAGTGTGCCGTTTTTCGAGCAAAATGTAACAGGGCAAGAATTCTTGTGATTCGACCGTTAGGGTACTTCATGGCGGAAACTCCCTTCGACAACATCTACGACCTCTCATCGCTTCAACTTGAGCAATTGGATGAGGCGGAAGATTTGATGCTCAAAAACGATCTTGGTGCAGCAGAACGGCTCCTTTTGGGTATGCTTGAGGAGGATGACGAGTGCATTCCTGTTTTGTCAAATCTTGGTCATTTGTACGGCCGCCATCTCTCTGAGTTTGAGACAGCCGTCTCGTACTACGACAAGGTTCTCCACCTTGAACCGGACAACGCGTGGGCTCGAGATGCTCGTCGTCGATACCTTCGATTCGTCGATAAATAAGGTAAGTTCAAGGGCGTCTTTGACAAGGGTTTGTCATGGAGTCATCGCAAATCCTCGTCGCAGGAATTGGGGGGCTCGGTTGCGTTTGGGCTGCTCGAGCCCATCAAAGGGGTGCCGGTGCATCGTTGCTGATGCTCGATGCTGACGATCGGTTTCCGGATGTCGATGGAGCGCACATCATTCGCCTCGGGCACACCTTGGATGCTTTGGGTTGTGCCGCGCTTCCTCCTCTCGCTGAACAGCGGATGAGGGGATTAGCAACCCGCACACGTCCTTTTCTTGAACAAGCGGAATTGGTCATCATCGTTGCAGGGTTAGGTGGAGGTACTGGGACTGGTGCTTCGCACGAATTTGCAAGACAGGCGAAACTCCACGGGGCAACGGTTCTCTCTATTGCAGCTCTTCCGTTCGACAGTCAGCCGACACGGAAAAAGATCGCAGAAGCCGAGATTCAACGACTGGAACATCACTCGGATGTTTGTGTCCAACTCTCACTTGAACGACTGGCTCGACAAGCCCGGGACAGGGGCAAAGATTGGAGCATGGGTTCGGAGTGGGTTGAAGATCTAATCGATGGATTGGTTCGCACACTTCTTTCGATGGGCCTTATCAATCTCGATTTGATGGACTTGCGAGCTATTGTTCAACACAAAGGAGGTTCAACCATGCTGGTAGGAACTGGTCACCATGAGCAGTTGGACGATCTCTACAATGCAACCATTAAGGCACCACTAGCTCCGATGAATGTCGCTGGTGCGAAAGGCTGTCTTCTTCAAATCGAGGGTGGTTTAGGCATGACGATTGGCCAAGTGGACGAAATTGCAACGGCTCTCACATCTGCCGTTGATTCTGATGCTCAAGTGATTCTAGGTGCACGAGTATCTCCCGACCTCGAAGGAACAATTCGTATTGTCATGCTTCTTTCTGGCATCGGTGAGGATTAATCCAGTAGTTCGATTTCATCGTCCCATTGCGTCTCATCACCCAGCGATTCAGGTGTTTGATTCCAATCGACTGGATCGCCGATGCTTTCTTCCTGGTTCGGGGCTTCTTCCTGAATCTGTGGTGCTGAATGTTGCTTATCATCGACTTCGGTGTCAGATGGTGAAGGTTCAGTTGATGGTTCCTTTATTTCCAAATCGATCACAGATTGGACGATGCCTCGGTCGCTGTTGATGCGGTTTGTTCTCGCTTCCAGCATGCTTCGCTGCGACCACATCACCGTAGCTACGACAAGGATGTGCCCACCGATGAGAACAGTTCGAACGTCATCCATAACCGAGGTGATCATTGCAACACTACCAGCGTAGGCGTATCCGAAAGCAACGCCCCAGAACAGCGCATTGTCGCGTGTGAAAAGGGTGGATTCCGAACCCTCACCTTTACTCGTTAGAGCCCAGATTGCAAGGAAAACCGTGACAATCATCAGAAGCAGTTCTTCAATGAAAATGAGCGTATCTGTTGATGCAGAATCGATGCTTCTGAAAATGCTGAGCACGTGCCAAGTGATGAACAACTGTGTCGCCCAAAACCACTTTCTTGCAACGACGTGCGTGACTGAATGAAGTGATGCTTCTTTTCGTTGACCCCACGTAGCATAGATGCACAATCCGTAGACTGCAAACGAAAAGAGGTAGGGCCAAACACTGAACGAGTCGCTTCCCAAAACGAAACGAAGTCCTTCGGTCACTGCGAAGGTCATGACAACGACGAGCGTTGATGTCATGACGAGTGAGGGAACAGGGGAATATCCGTCTGGATTGCTTTGTCCTTCCTCTGATACATTGATGGCATTCATGGTTGCTAGTCCAAAGAATCGACCTTGGGCAACCGCCCATAGGACGAAAAGACCGCCAAGTGTTGCCGGAAGGAAGGATCCAATTTGCGAAAAAACGCCACTCTCGCCAAAGATGATGTAAATGAGGGCGACGAAAATTCCTCCGAGGACAATCGGTAACAGAAGAATCTTGAATCGTGCAGTAAGTGGTGGTTTATGGCCAGACTCTTCGTCTGTATTGTATCTGAGCAAGCCTCCGAGACGCTCGTTTTTGGAGAGTGGTGCAAGGCATAGGTATGCGACGCTAAAGCCGATGAATCCGTAGGCGGACCAGACTTCTGCTTCCATTCTTGCTAGAACAAACAAGGCAATCGACGCTAGTGCCATCATCAGTAAATGAGGGAACGTCGCTGGCGATAACAGACTCTTGAGCAGCGACAATTTTGTCAACGGCTTGGTCTCCTCCATGTTGGTCTGTCATGGCCTTGGTTCTAAAGGGTGTTCAATCGTTGCGACCATATCTACATGAGGCAGAGCGATATGGGCAAAGCATGGCAGGAAAGGTATCCAAAGCCAAGCGGCCGAAGCGCCGTTGGGTTGGAATTGCTCTTCCTTCTTCTGTTCGATCAAGAGAGGACTTGACGAGCGCATTGGAAAGCTCGCCTTTTGCTTCTTATCGGATCAAATTGTACGATTTTCATCCGGGTGACAGTGAGGCGGCTCTTGCTGCCCGTTCGTTCCAAAAGAGAACGGACAATGTTGGTTTTGCTATCATTTGTGTCCTCTTGTCGCAATACAAAGATGTGAGGAACATACTCGAATCACACGATCAGGATGGTTTGATGTCGCTAACATCGTCCGGAAAAATTCGGTTGGTGCGTGAACGCCTAGGGATGCCGAAGCCTCGCCGAAGGTAAGACACACTTTTGACCCTCTCTCGTGTGGACATTCCATGGCCGGTGGAGGGACAGCGCCCCCGTTGAAGTTTGGAGACGTTCTGTTGCTCATCGGTGTTTCACTCCTGATTGGAACACTGTTCATCCAAGAATGGGACATCCCTGTGAAGATGAATCCTGAGGATGAACCACTTGAGGGAACGTCGCAATCCTTCTCTGGTGATGTACTCACAATCTCCGCAGTAACGGAAGAGGAATCGGAGGTCCGTATCGAAATCTTTGAGGATGATGAAAAGGTTGTGGATCAAACCTTGTACGCAGATAGGATTACACCGGCTGAAGTCTCTTACGAATCGAAAGGAGGTAAACTCGCATGGAAAGTTTGGCTTGAACTGAGCGCCACTGGAGAGGTTGACGTCGATTTAGATCGTGTCTATTTCCTGAATTTCCTTCCTTACATTCTTGGTGCGCTCATCACCACTGCAGGTGTGCTGAAGAAGAAATCAGAAGTTGAGGACAAAGAAGACGTTGTTCTTGATGCCATCATTGAGGATGAAGGTTAATCCACTCAATTTGAGCATCATCATCGACTGAGAAGCAATGTCCAGATTCATCCTTGAGGGTAACGTTTGTCGATTGTATGTCGATGAGAGTGCACAATTTTTTTCTATAGATGCAGTCTCTGAGGACAATATCATCGTTGACTCCTTGTTGTTCCTTTCCTGCTTCGATGGCAGCATGTTTAGCTTCAAAGATGGATGCGACAACAGCGTTCAAGATTGCAAAGAGTTCCGAATTTGAGATCTCAATTCTGAGCTGAGCAAGGGAACCTTGTCCTTCGCTGAGATTGTCGGTGGCTGTGTTTATTCCTAGTCCAAGTACCATGCGTTGCTCGCTTCCCTTGGAGTAGGACTGGAACAAGATTCCTCCAAATTTTCTCCACCGCCGATCTGTTGTTTCTCTGAGGAGTAGGTCGTTGGGCCATTTGATGTTCAACTGTTCGATGTTCTGTTTGTTCAACCTTAGTGCATGTCCGATCTCGTGTGCAACGAAGAACTGCATGTTGAGGTCAATGGAAGCAAGGCCCCTGTGATCAAGAACCCAAGAGCCTTTGAACGACTGAGGATAATCATGCCATGTTCGTCCGTGACGTCCTCTGCCGTTGGTTTGTATCTGAGCAGTCAGCGAGTCACCTGGTGCGTATTGGCCACGCAACAATTCAGCATTGGTCGAATCGATTTCACGAACTCGATGATGCTTGTTCGATACGAACGGATGCCAAGCAGCCAGCACGTGTATGGCTTCCTCGTCGTCGAAGGTGTGCGTTCGAACAATTCGGGCAGCAAGACCGTGCTGTCGTAAAATATCGATACTACGCCGCCAGCCAACATGTTCCCGGCAAACGAGCAAAGCAATACCGTTCATTTTACACAACAGATTGTTCGCCATCGTTCGTGCAAACACAGTCAACAAACCCTCTGGGTGTGTATCGATCAAGGCAGCCTCCTCAAGTGGTCCAAGGAGTTGATCGCCGATTTCGTCTGGGGAGATGTAAGGCATATTCCACAGTACAACGTCGTATGTGCCAGGTTGCCAAGCTAAACCACCATCGCCAAGAGGGCCGATTCCCCCTTCCCTCACGGTGACTTCAAGACCTGCTTCTGCCGCGTTGTGTTGTGTGGCTGCTACAGCGAACGGGTTGATGTCACAGGCGTCGACATTCCACCCCAACGTTGCAGCGTTGATTGAGAGAGCGCCTGATCCTGAACCAATCTCGAGAAGATTCTTTGTTCCAAATGGTGGAATGGTTTTCAAGACCTCGTTCAATAAATCGGTATCTTCCCTTGGTGGATAGACGGTCGGTGGGATGAACAGTTCCAGAGAATTCCACGTTCGAACTTGACCATCATTCCGATTCAAAAAATGAATCTCATTTAGGGCGTTTTCAGGTTCGAACATTTCGGTCCTCAGAGAAAATCAATGAACGGTCCTAAAAGAGCGTTTCTCACAACCATTGAAGTGAGTTTTTTCATCGGTAAAGTATAAGAAGGGAGGGTAGTTCGCATGGAGAGCCCAAGAAGCAACGTTGGGCCTGTAGCTCAGTCAGGTAGAGCGTCGGGCTTTTAACCCGATGGTCGCGGGTTCGAACCCCGTCGGGCCCGCCTACTGCGCCGCAGTGCAACGTTGAGGGCAGTGCGGGGTGACGTTGGATGGTAGTAAAGAGCGCAACAAAAAAACGGTTAATTGAACTCGGAGTCTCCGATGAATACGCCCACAAATTGGCTACGGACCGCAACATGGCCGACATCAAAAGTATGCCTGCCGACGAAATCGCAAAGATTCTTGGCATCGCTAAAGACAGCGAATCTTTCACCAAAATTATGCAAATTATTGCCGATCAAGGCAACCGACGCTCTCGCATCAAGAAGAGCAAGAAAATCACCATTTCTTCCAAGGCCTTGGACGAGTTCGACCGTCCAGAAGCAACCATCCGATTCAATCCTCTGAACCACGAGTTGGTTCCCCACCAAGAACTCCTCGGTAGTGCAAACATCACTGCTGATGAACAATACGCTATCGAACGAGACGAACTCTCCCCATGGGGCCTCGAAGAACTGGACGAAGACGGTAACCCTCGCCTCGCAAAGGAGTTGCTACCAAAGGTCCTCATTTCAGACCCGGTTGTTCAAGCCATCAAGGAAGCAGCGGAAATCATCGACAATGCTGCTCTTGCAGCCAACCCTGATCACCGCCCATTGGCGGCCGGTTGGATTGCTGACCGTGTTTTGAAAGTCGTACGCCACTCAAAGTCTGCTGGTAGTGCAGTAGCTTATCGCCTCATCGTGGAGGGCAGTTGAAACTGGAGTTGATATTATGCAAGAAATTATTGAATCATTTTTCCGAGAACGAAGCCTTGTTAACCACCAACTCGCTTCTTACAACGACTGTATTCCTTCCACTGACAACCAACTGTCCCGCATGGAGCGCATCATTCGAAACATTCGTGTTGGTACCGATGAAGAAATCATTGACGACCTCGGTGGTTACATCAAACTCGACGTTGCTGACCAAGACATCGTCATTCGAATGAAGAACATCACACTCGGTGCACCAAACATTCGAGAAGCCAACGGTTCCTACCACAACGCCTCGCCAATGGAATGTCGACTGCGAAAGTTGACCTATCAGTCACCTGTAACCATCGACTTCACCATTTACCGCAACGGTGTCGCTTCCTTCCCTGAAGAAGGCGTCCAAGTTGGAGCCATCCCGATCATGGTTCGCTCTCGACGATGTCACCTTCACCCAAGTCACATCGCTGATGGACGTGCGCTCGAGCCAACCAAGTCCCCTGAAGACGCAGCGCTTCTCGCAGACCTTCTTCGAGACAAGGGCGAGGATCCGCTCGACCCAGGTGGCTACTTCATCATCAACGGAACCGAGCGTGTTCTTATCTCGATGGAAGACCTTGCACCAAACCGTGTAACGGTTGAAATCAACAAGCGAACCGCAAAGCGAACTGAAGTTGCAAAGATCTTCTCGCAGAAGAACGGTATGCGTAAACCGCTCACCGTTGAAAAGCGCCGAGATGGTATGCTCATGGTCAAGGTCAGCACAGCTGGAACCACCCCGATTCCTGTTGTTCTCCTCATGCGTGCCCTCGGTATCGAAAACGATCAGGAAGTGTTTACCGCTATCTCTGGTCCACAAGAGACGTTCAAGTTCATTGTTGCGAACATCAACGAAGTCAACGACAACGAAGAGTTTGAAGTTAAGAGCGAGCCTGAGGCATATGAGTGGTTGCAGAAGAAATTCGCAGCTGGGCAACAAAAGGAATACCGTGAAGCTCGTGTTAACCAACTTCTCGACCGTGAACTCCTTCCTCACTTGGGTGACCAACCTGAAGACCGAAAGAAGAAGGCTATCTTCCTCGGACGTATCGTTCGCCAAGTCCTTGAGATGGCTCTGAACGACAAGGAACCAAACGACAAGGACCACTACGCTAACAAGCGTGTTCGTCTTGCTGGAGACCTCATCGAAGACTTGTTCCGTGTTTCATCCGGACAACTCGCTCGTGACCTCAAGTACCAACTCGAGCGTCATCACAACCGCAAGCGAGAGCTCAAGATCACATCGTGTCTGCGACCTGATGTTCTCTCGTCAAAGATTCTCCACGCTCTTGCCACAGGTAACTGGGTCGGTGGACGATCTGGTGTCAGTCAATTGCTCGACCGAACAACTTACCTTGCATCGCTTTCTCACATGCGACGTGTCACCTCGCCACTGGTTCGCAGTCAACCTCACTTCGAGGCCCGTGACCTTCACCCTACACAGTGGGGCCGTCTCTGTCCAAACGAGACACCTGAAGGACAAAATTGTGGACTGGTCAAGAACGCAGCACAAATGGTCGACATCTCTGAAGAAGTCGACCCACAAGAGATCCGTGAGCGACTTGACGAACTCGACGTCTACCAGCCAAAGGATTGGACCGATGGTGATCGAATTCACGTCAACGGTGATATTTACGGTATGCACAAGAACGGAAAGAACCTTCTTTCCCAGTTCAAGAACAGCCGACGTCGTGGAACCATCCCATCGGAGGTTTCCATCCGACACGATACCGAAAACCGCGATATTTTCATTAACACAGACAAGGGTCGAATCCTTCGTCCTCTATTGATTCTTTACGATGGTACGCCTCGTCTTGAGAACAGCCATCTCAACGATCTTGCTGCAGGAAACATCACTTTCCGCGACTTGGTTATCGATGGAATCGTTGAATGGGTCGATGCTGAGGAAGAAGAAGACCTCTACATTGCTCCACGGCCGTTCGTTCTACCAGAGACTGTTCCTGAAGGCCCACTCGCTGGCCGTCCAGTAACCCACGAAAACATTCGATGGGTCAACCTTGGTGAACCTGGTGTCGAATCTGCTTCCCTCGAAGCAGAGGTTCGAATGCCAAACGGTAGCATTGAAATCGCAAAATTCGATGTTCCATTGCTCTACTCATCTGAGCACACACACGTCGAAATCGACCCACAACTCGTCCTCGGTGTTTGTGCTTCGTTGATTCCATACCCAGAACACAACTCAACCCCTCGTGTTACTGGTGGTACTGCGATGGTCAAGCAATCGCTTGGTTTGCCAAGCGCCAATTACCGTCTACGCCCAGACACACGTGCGCATATTCTACACTACCCACACCGTTCGATTGTTCGAACTGACGCTATGCGAACCACGAACTTCGATGAGCGACCTGGTGGCCAGAACTTCATTGTTGCCATCATGTCCCTGCACGGTTACAACATGCAAGACGCTGTCATCATGAACCGTGCATCCGTTGACCGTGGACTTGGACGTTCAACCTTCAACCGAACCTACAACGCTGAGCGACGTCGATTCCCAGGCGGTCAAGTCGAGGAGATCGAGAAGCCTGGTAACAAGTTGACAGAAGTCAAGGGATTGAAGCCAGCAGAAGCTTACTTCCACCTCGAAGACGATGGATTGCCACTCCCAGAGACTTATCTCGAGGGTGGCGACGTCCTTGTCGGTAAGACCAGCCCTCCGCGATTCCTTGAGGAGTCCAACAGCGGTGCTTTCCTCATGGCACAAGAACGACGCGAGTCATCCATGCTTGTTCGCCACGGTGAGAAGGGATGGGTCGACAACGTCTACGTCACAGAATCCGACAACTCTGGTCGTCTGGTTCGCGTCATGGTCCGAAGTCATAAGGTTCCTGAAGTTGGTGACAAGTTTGCTTCTCGTCACGGACAGAAGGGTGTCATCGGTCGACTTGTTGAACCAGAAGATATGCCGTTCACGCAAGACGGTGTCGTCCCTGATTTGATCATCAACCCACACGCTATTCCTTCCAGAATGACCGTTGCCCACGTTCTTGAGATGATCGGTGGTAAGGTCGGTGCCATGGAAGGACGTCGAATTGATGGTACTGCCTTCCGTGGAGAAAAGGAGAGCAGCCTTCGTGACGGACTGGTCCGAAACGGACTGGCTC
>JAAZUV010000076.1 GCA_018623995.1 Methanobacteriota archaeon | reverse complement strand
TGCGATGGCATATTGCATCAAATCCTCGTGTTTGTTCTGTCCTAGAAGCTGGTCTAGTTCCGCAAGAGCAGATTCTGCATCGTCATGCGAAGGAAGTGCTGCATCGCTAACGGGTACACCAATAAGGCCACGTAGTCCCGCATTGGTGAGCACCTCTCCTGTAACTGCAGGGAAGAAATACATGTCTGCTGCAAAGGTCGAACCGGTACGGATCATTTCTGCAGCAGCAGCACTGGTACCTACGCGAACGTAGTCCGGCGTGATGCGCGCCTCAGTTGGAAAGATTGCTTCATTCAACCATCGATGCAATGGATAACCATCACTGAAATCTCGAGCATTCAATTGCATGGCGAGATGGGTATGCCAGTTTTGCAACGAACGTGTCAGAACACGCTGTGAACCGTCGATCTCTTCGACAACGTCCTCATCGCCTTTTGATTCTGACCACGAGCCATCTTGGTGAAGGAGGACGTCTCCTACAATCTTGTTGAACTCATCGTCGTACAGGACGGTGTTGGTATAGCGTACTGCTGTATCATCGCCCATGTTGATGCCTACCTTTGCTTCTTCATGAGCCTAGTGTTTGAATCGGTGGAATTATGACCACACGTTCATGCCCTCGGTCTGCGCCACTGTGGCTTAGTTGGTAGAGCGTCTGATTCGTAATCAGAAGGTCGGGAGTTCGAGTCTCCCCTGTGGCTCCTTATTCTTCGTGGAGAACAGGTGTAATTTCTAGTTGATACCGTTGTGCACTCAGTTCTAGGGCATGAATGCCGGGAAGGGTTCGTCCTGCAATGTAGTCCAAGCATGCGCCACCACCTGTGGACACGTGCCCCATCTTGTCACTCATGCCACGTTGACTGACCAATGTTGCAGTATGTCCTCCACCCATCAGTGCATATCCATTGGTTTCTGCACAGGCACTCAGCATTTCGATGGTTCCGAGTGCAAAGTCAGGGATTTCAAACACCCCTGCAGGACCATTGAGAATGACGGTTCCTGCCTCTTTGATGCGTGTTGACAATGCACGAATCGATTCGAGGCCGAGGTCGAACAGTGGAGCATGAATCGGTAACTCTTCGACCTTGAGATCAATTCGATTACCTTCCACGTTTGCCGCAACATCGACTGGAAGGACAATTTTGTCAGCGTACGTGGCCAGGAGAGATTTCGCAGAATCAACGGTTGGCCCCCAAGCATCCTTCAATTCATTCTGAAGGAACTCGACGTTGCCATCACCAATATCATGGCCTGAAAGGTGAATGGCGAGATTGGCTACTCCTCCAGTGAGCCACACCTCATCTGCGATTGAGTTGTTCAGCATGTTCAGTGCAACTTCGATGCTGTCGTCAACTTTGATTCCACCGAGGACAGCGATGCAAGGACGTGCAGGTGCATCGAGTGCAAGATCGAGTTGACGAATTTCATGAGCCATCAATTCTCCTGCAACACAGGGTAGGTGATGGGCGAATCCAACGATGCTTGGTGAATTTCGATGTGCACATGCAAAGGCATCGTTGACAAAAACATCAGCAACACTTGCCAAGTCCTGAACCAGTGATGTTTCAGAAAGAGCGAGTGCATCACCTTTCGATCCAACTTCCTCTGGATCCATTCGAATGTTGTTGAGCATGAGGATGTCTCCATCGTTCATGGCTTCAATCGCTTTCATGGCTTTCTCGCCGTGAATGTCTTGCACCCACTTGATTGGTCGTCCAAGGAGACGTCCCAACTCACGGGCATGACCCAGCGTACTGGTGAAATCGTTCTTTCCTGGCCGTGATTGATGAGCAATCAACACAGTCTTTGCCTTCGATAATCGGTTGATGGTAGGTAGGATTGCGCGAATACGAGTATCATCGAGAAAGGCTCGAGTCGATGGGTCCAATGGACTGTTAATGTCGACGCGAAGCAAGACGGTTTTGCCTTCGACGTTGATGTTGTCCAAGGTCAGGACGTTCGCCATTGATTCTCCGACGTGCAGGGAGTTTTTGATTGCTCTTGTTTTCATTAGGTTCTGTATTTTTGAATACGTTCAATCTGTTGAAGAGTGATTACCTCCCTTGATTTCGCTCCAAATGCGACCTAAGGGTCAAAAACGCGCGTCAGAAGCAGAACAAAGGCGCGAAAGGTGATAAGGCAACCAACGTTGTTGTGCTTTATGGCAAAACGTCCCGAGGGCGATTCCTCACTCGGAGGTGCTCGACAACGTGCGAGCACTGCTACGTCTGCCTTTGGCGTTTCGAAGCGAGAGAGCCATGATTCGTCCACGTACTACAACAGTCGGATGAATGCGAATCTTGCATCGAGTCGTGATGTTGGGCCGCCTCAGGATTTGCCAGAGCAATTCGAGAATGTCCTCTTGCAACAGGATGCTCGTTCCCTACCCCTCCCAGACAATTGCGTTCAATTGGTCGTCACATCACCTCCGTACAATGCTTCGAAGGTGTACGATGATGATCTCTCCTTGCAAGAATATCTTCAACTGCTTGAGGAGGTGTTTTCGGAATGCTATCGTGTTCTCTCACCCGGTGGGCGCATGGTCGTCAACGTTGCCAATCTTGGACGAAAACCGTACATTCCACTCTCGACATACATCAACAACATCATGCTCAATCTTGGCTTCTTGATGCGTGGTGAAATCATCTGGGATAAATCAGCGAGTGCTGGATCATCGTGTGCTTGGGGTTCGTTCCAGAGTGCATCGAATCCGTGTTTGAGAGACATTCACGAATACTTGCTTGTTTTTTCGAAAGGCGATTACAAGATGCCACGTTCGAAGAAAGAGCGTGAGAACGGCCGAATTGATACCATCGAAAAACAGGAATTCATCGATCATACGAAATCGATTTGGAGATTTGCAACGGAACGGGCGAGCCGCGTCAATCATCCCGCACCATTCCCTGTCGAGCTTCCTCGTCGCTGCATCGAGTTGTACACGTTTGCAGGCGATGTCGTTCTTGACCCGTTCAATGGATCAGGAACAACGTGTGTTGCAGCCAAACAAACAGGAAGAACCTACATCGGCGTTGATTTGTCATCCGAATATTGTCAGATAGCATAAGAACGACTTGAGCAAACACCTGCATTTGAGATGCCTGGATCAAAATCCATAGCCTAATGCCTGCCACATGCGCAGTGATTTTCAATAACGATGCAGGAGGTTGAACATGGGCGATTGGGATACGACCGTTCTCTCTGGACCTGAGGGCGAGGATTGGCGCGTACCTGTTTCCGAACTTGAGAACCGTCTCGAACGCCTTGCACGAGCGCTCCGTGTTGCTGCCCTACCTGGTGCATTGATTCAACATCCTGTTGATTTGTATTATTTCGCTGGAGGTCGCCAGGACGGTTCATTGTTCGTTCCGGCCGAAGGTACGGAAGGCGATGGTCCCGTTTTCTTTGTCCGCCGATCTCTTGAACGTGCCCGCTTTGAGGCAGGTGGAGACAACGCACCGTTCAAACTTGAATCGTTTCCACGGCTCAGCCAATTCGCAGAAGTTCTGAAATCACGAGGTGTTTCAGGAGCGCCAGGATTGCAATTCGGAGAACTCCCATCTTCTTTTGCTCAACGGTTTGCTTCAGCACTTTCTTCGTTAGGAGAATGCAAGGATGTGACAGGAATTGTCCATCGACTCCGAGAAGTCAAATCAGCCTGGGAACAAGAACAAATGGCCCATGGTGCTGAAATCCAAAAACGAATGTTCGAGGCTGTTGCCCAACTTGGACGTGAAGGCATATCGGAGCTTGACCTTGTTGCGGCAGCGGAATCTGTTAGTCGAAGCGAGGGCTTTGGCGGCCAAGTTCAAATGCGTCGTTTCCCATTGGAATGCAATCGTGGTGTCATTGTTTCTGGGCGAGCCGGAGGTGTACCTTCGTTCTTTGATTCTGCAGTAGGAGGTTCAGGACCACATCCACTTGCAGGCATGGGTTCGGGATTCAACAAGATCAAGCCGAATGAACCGGTTCTGGTCGATCTTGTTCACGTTCATCGTGGTTATGTTGTCGATATGACGCGTATGTTTTCGCTTGGTTCTCTCTCTGAAGAATGGCATCAACGACTCGATGATATGATTGCTGTCAAGGATGCTGTGGTCAACGTCCTCGACAAGGGAGGCCTTTGTAGCCAAGCGTGGGTCGAAGGCCAAGCTCTCGCCCATGAACTCGGCCATGAGCAGCATCTCATGGGAATGCAACCCGATCAATCGAAATTCCTCGGCCATTCGGTAGGATTGCAACTCGATGAGTCACCTGTTGTTGCTGCAGGTTTTGACCGCCCGCTTCCCGTTGGTGGCGCCATGGCGATTGAACCGAAACTGGTGTATGCAGAAGGAAGCATCGGTTCAGAAGATACGTGGATTCGAAGTGAAGACGGTATGTGTGCTGTTACTGCCCACGATGCTTGGCCGTGGTTGACTGAATGGTAGGAACCATGCATCACGGTGCGTTCAAAGAGGTGGAATGTGAGCGTGCTCTATGCCGGCTAAGCCATATGCTCCAAGTCACATTGGTTCCGTAGCGTCCACGTACACATCGATGAGGATTGCAGGAGCGGTCAAGGATTCACTCGTTGATCTGGTTTGTGAAGAATTGGATCGCCTTGTACCTCTGATGGAGGCTGCTACGCTCGATAATGACGCGGAACGAAAGACTCTCGATGATGCACAACGAACACGGTTGAATTACAACCGTACACGTGAACTTATGATTGACCGCATCAAACATGTTGAATCGGTTGGATCTGCAGCCGTTCAAGGTGGAATTGAACATCTTGAGAAATTCCTTGGCCGATTGATGCGACATTGTGAGGAAGCCGCAAGTCGCGATCGAGTATCAACCATCAAACCTCGCCATCTTGAAATCGCTCTCCATTCTATGGGTAAAGGAACCTCTTCCTCGGAAGATGAGGATGAAGAACATCAGGAGGAAGAGGGTGTCGAAGTTCAGGGAGGTGGTATCATCACCATCACCCATGTCAAATCGATGTCTCGAACCCATGCGAAGATGGCCATCACCGATGATGCTGCTGAGGATCTCCTCCTGACGTACGGAGACATGGTTTCCGAACTTGAGAGCGATATTCGCAAGCATGCGAATCTTGGGCGAGATCCAATGTACTTCATCGATTCCGTCAATCGCCTAAGTGCCTTGATGGCTTTTGGTTGGATTCGACGCATGTTGATGAAGGCTGCTGACAATGCTCGAGAACGAGGTTATTCTCGTATCGACATTGAACAAATTGTTCACATCGATCCGTTTGAGTGACCATGTTGCTTACATCGATTCTTCTCTCTGCATTGTTTGCAGGAATCGTTGCTACATTGGTCACGATTGCAATTGAGAAGTTTGGTGGTCGTACAGGGGGCGTTTTAGCAACCATTCCAACGACCATCGTCCCTGCAGCCCTTGGAATGTACAGCATTTCCGGAGAGACTGAATTTGCTCAATCGATGTCGATTGTTCCTCTCGGTATGATGGTTAATGCAATCTTTCTGTTGGTGTGGATTCATGCACCTCAGAGATTTGGGTTGTCCCTTGTTGGAACAACGATTCTCTCTTTGGTTGTATGGACGTTGATTGGAAGCCTTGGGCTTCTTGTTTCGAGTGAATTGCAAGCATCCGGCGTTGATGCATTGACCTATGCAGTTTCTGGATTAGGGCTGCTCATCCTCCTTGGTGTTTGGACGACGTGGACTTCTCGTCCAGCTCCGAAAGGAAGTCGATCGGTCCGTCCATCGGTGCTTGTTTTGCGCGGTTCTGCGGCTGCAACAGCCATCGGTATCGCAGTATGGTTCTCAAGCCTCTCGTATCCATTTGTATCTGGATTGGTGAGTACGTTCCCGGCAATTTTCCTGACATCGATGATTGCGTTATGGCTCGCACAAGGTCAAGATGTTCCCCAAGGTGCAGCCGGACCAATGATGCTCGGTGGGGCGAGTGTTGGCGTCTATGCCGTGGTTGCTATCGTTCTCTTCCCAATGTTCGGGCCGGTAATGGGTTCGATTGTCACCTGGCTGATTTCGATCATAGCGTGGACCATTCCAGCCTACATCTATCTCCAATGGCGTCAATCGTTGACAAGCCTTGACCAACGTTCCGAAGCAGGAACGTCAACGATGTCGAGTTGAAGAGATACGACGCCTTTGATTTCTGAAAGGTGGCGACGTAAGGCTCGGGCATCGATGAGACAACACGGACAATGCGGCCGTGAGGGTTGATAGCGAATACGAACATTGCCTTCTTCTGAGATGTTGACCGCTTGGACATAGGTTGACTCTGTGAGTGGCTTGTCCATGTGTGGGTCTTGCCAATTTCCCATCGCTTTGACCAAGCGACGCTGAAGCTTTTTTTGCAGACGATTCATTCTTTCTTCGCCTCTTCAATCATCGCTTCCGCATCAGGTAAACGCAGGTTTTCGAGACGTCCCTCAGCTTCTTTCAATTCGGCTTGACATCGTTCAAGCAATTTTGAACCTTCTTCGAACCGTTCGAGTGTGGCTTCTAAATCCATTCCACCTCGTTCGAGTTCTGCTACGATGGCTTCCAGTCGTCGTAATGCATCGGAATAGGTCTCTTCGGTCATGTTTCTTCCTCGTGTTGTCGTATCTTGTCAATGTTTGCGTCGGCTTCACCGTCCGCAAATTGGAGTGATACAGTCTGTCCTTTGTTGAGCTTCGAAACGCTGGAGATGACGTT
>JAAZUV010000075.1 GCA_018623995.1 Methanobacteriota archaeon | reverse complement strand
TCAGTGCCATGCTTGTCAAGGTCCGAGCCATCCGAAGCGCCGTTTCCGTCTTCAACTCGAAAGGATCTGTTTCAGCATCCTCGGCAAAGTCCACTGCAGAGAAATTCGAAGCAGAATTGGACAAGGCACTTGGATACATCGAAGCCATTCGTGAAGCAGAAGCCGAAATTTCCACCCTTGAAGAACAAGCGCGAATCTTCGAGAAACTCGCACCACTCAACATTTCACTCGATCTTCTAAGCGGTTACTCCGGCCTCGAAGTCTACGTTGCCGAAACTGCCAACTCGTCCAAGGCCTCCAAGGTCTTTGCAGATCTCAAGAACGATGTCGAGTACATGGCTCCTGCTGGCCTCATTGCTGTTGCGTGTGCTCCAGACAAAGCTGCTGAGGTTCAAATGGCTCTCGCAGAACTCAATGCAAAGGCCATTCAACTTCCATCGGGCGAAGGAAAGCCAGGTAAGCGTGCATCGGAAGCTCGAAGTGGCATCGAAAAAGCAACCGCTTCAATGGAGTCTAACCAAAAAGACCTCGATGCATGGGCTGAAAAGAATGGCTCTGAACTGGTCATCGTTGAAGAATACCTCCAGCGAGAGGATGCTATCTTCACATCACCTACATCACTTGCCGTTTCCAATCAAGCATTTGCTCTGGACGCATGGGTTCCTACCAAGAACACAGAACAGGCTCGCTCCAAACTCAAGAACATGGTTTCTCACCTCGAAATCGAAGAGCATGTTGACGATCACCATCACCATGGCGACCACGATGACCATCACCATTCCCCAGAACCCCCAATCGCTTACCAAAACATCGGCCCTGCTGAACCGTTTGAATTGGTTGTTGACTTGGTCGGTCGTCCAAAGTACGGGACCTTCGACCCAACAACGCTCATCATGGTGACGCTACCGATTCTGTACGGGCTCATCCTCGGTGATTTCGGATACGGGCTTGTTATCGTCCTTCTCGCTCTTTGGCTACGAAGCAAATCCTTTGCCAAGGAACCGATGGGCAAGAATGCAACAACTGTACTCATGTGGATGGGTATCTGGTGTATCATTTGGGGGCTGCTCTTCGCTGAAGGATTCGGTTTCATTTGGGACGGCACCGGAGAAATCATGGGCAACGCTTCTCCACTCATCCCATTGTACGACTGGACCTACGACCTCACCTCCAGTTTCAAGACCAGCTCAATTGGCGAGGCACTCGGGCTCACACACACCTACGTGCCACTGCACCGTGCTTCTACTGCGCTCACCGATTACGTTCTCATCTCAGTCTACGTTGGTGCACTGCACCTGTTTGTTGGATACATCATCGGATTCTACAACGTCACAAAGGGCCACGGAATCGTTGCTGCTTTCTTCGAGAAGGGCAGTTGGATGATGATTCTTGGCGGTGGCTTCATGCACATCTACGGATTCATGAAAGGCAGCCATGATGTGATTTCAGGAACACTCCCTGCATACATTATGATCGTCGGCGTTCTCATTCTCATCGTCGCACTCGCAGTCTACGAGGGATTCGGATGGGCTGGTGGCATCATCATGGGCCCGATCGAAACCTTCGGTCTTCTTGCCAACACTCTCTCCTATCTTCGTGTCATGGCAGTCGGTGTGGCTGGTGTGAAAATTGCAGAGATTGGTAACAACATGGGATTCGCATCCATGACCGATGCAGTAGCTGCTGGAGACTATCTCCTCGTCCCTCTTTTCTTCCTCATCTGGATCGGCGTCCAAGTCTTTGCCATCGCACTTGGTCTCCTTTCACCATCAATTCACGCAGCCCGTCTCCACTTTGTGGAATGGATGGGCAAGTTTTACGACGGCTCAGGCAGGGTCTTTTCCCCGCTTGGTGGCCAACCTCTCCACGTGGAGGGGAAAGCATAGTCCACTGGACATAAAATGGAGGTAGAAAATATGAACAAGAATACCCTAAAGACAAGCCTACGAATGATGATCGTACTCGGCGCACTCGTCCTGATTGCTCAGGGCGCTGCAGCTGCTGAAGACGATGCAGCAACAACCGCCGATGACAACTGGGGCACCCCTATGGGAGCTGGCCTAGCATTGGGACTCGCAGCTATTGGTGCTGGTTTCTCCCAAGCAGCTATCGGTAGCGCTGCTGTCGGTATGATTGCAGAAGACGGATCCAAATTCGGTCCTGCACTCATCTTCACGGCTCTTCCTGAGTCGATTGTTATTCTCGGTGCATTGCCACTCTTCCTCTGAAGATTGGCTCCAAAACAGACCCGTTCTGTTGTACCTAAGGAGATGATACTATGACACTTGAAACACTTGCAAAAGACATTGCTGCGTCCGCTGAAGCACAGGCGAAAGCAATGCTCAAAGAAGCGAAAGCGGAAGCAAAGACAATTGTCGGTGAAGCTGAAACAAAGGCTGCGTCCATTCGTGACGAGGCCCAAGCCCGTGCCGATCGTGAAGCAGACCAAATCTCGCAAGAGATGGTCGCTAGCGCTCGACAAGGCAACCAGAAAGAATTGCTGATTGCACGACGTGGTGTCCTCGACGCTACCTATGATGCAGCCAAGTCGCAACTCGCTGACCCAGGCATGAAAGGACGTGCTACGCTCCTCAAGTCTCTGCTGAAGCGTGCGAACGATGTATCTGGGAAAGATTTCGTTCTCCGGCCAGTCTCTGTCGACGCTGCTGCGTTGAAGAAAGAAGCAGGCTCTCGCTCCATCGGTGATGAAATCGATGGACTCGGAGGGTTCATGATGGAAGCTGCTGATGGATCGGTATCCTTTGATTTCCGATTTGAATCACTTCTTGACCGAACTTGGGTCGAAGAGCGTGCAGCGATCAATGAAACACTGTTTGGATGAGGGATGAGAATGTTGTCGGGGAATGTACCATATGTCGCATCACGAGCCAAGGCTCGTCGACAAGCACTGATGGATAAGGCTCGACTGCGTCAACTCATCAATCAATCACCAGACCAACTTATCAACACCGTTGCCGATAGCGGATATCAAAACGAGGTCAACCTCTATGCATCCCGCTATTCTGGTGGCGATTTGATTGAGGCTGCTCTTACGCACAATCTTGAGAACGAACTTGAGAACATGTTGTCGCATTGCCGTGGCAAGGTTCGAAAGATCGTCGAGATTTACTCAAGTCGGTATGAATATCAGAACGCTAAGGCCGTGCTACGTGCTGTTGCGAACGGAATCGAAGCCGAGAAACTCGGTAAAGACATTCTTCCTGACTTGAACGAAATCAACACGCCGTGGATTAAAATCCTCGAAAGTGCAGACGATCTTCGTTCCGCAGCACAGCAAATGCGCCGCAAGCCGTTTGGACCTGCGTTGTTGAACCTGCCTGAAGATGCACGACTCTCGCACTACGAAGACGCACTTGATCGTCATTATTTCTCGTCATCGTTGAAGGCGCTTTCACATAGCAGCAACGATGCACGATATCTCAGAAACATCTTGGCGACTGAAATTGACCATCGCAACATCTTGAACGTCCTTGAAGCCGCTGCCTTCGGAATCGAAGGCAACGCCTTGCTCGAAGAACTACTTCCTGGTGGCAAACTGATGCCACGTCGAGCACTCGCTTCTGTCGCCAACGGTGGCCGAAGCGCCATGATGGATGTTTTGAGAACGAATGCGAAATTCGATATTGGTGGATTTGAACAAGCCCTGCAACAAGCCAACGAAGAGCGTTCATTGGACGCTGTTGTCACTTGGTTGCATGCACGAGAACATGCCCAGATGCAGAAGATGAGTTATCTGTACCCTGTATCTGCACTGCCTATTGTTCACTTCATTGCCATGAAGGTCAAAGAAGTCACAGATCTACGAATGATTGTTCGTGGTCGACTCGCAGGTTTGCCGCCTGAAATCCTAGAGGCTCACATTCTATGAGGTGAAAACATGGAAATTGCAGTCGTAGGAACACCTGAATTTACACTCGGATTCCAGCTTGCTGGAATTTCGAATCTCTACAATCCAGAAGGTGAAGAGGAACGCATCAAAGTGTTCCGTGACCTTCTCAATTCAAAGGATGTTGGAATTGTTGTTGTTGACTCCGCAGTTCTTGCATCCTTGCCAGATCGATTGCGCTCGCAATTGTCTGGTTCTGTCTCGCCGACGGTTCTTGGAATCGGTACGGATGAAGACAACACGCTCCGAGAAACCATTCGACGAGCAATCGGAGTCGACCTATGGAAATGATGTTCCAAAATGGAGGAAAAGAACATGAGCAAAGAAGGAGTAATTTACCGAATTTCGGGACCTGTGGTTACCGCAACGGGAATGAGCGCAGGAATGTATGACGTTGTCCGTGTGGGCAATGAAGGATTGATGGGAGAAGTCATCGAATTGCACGGTGACAAGGCTGTTATCCAAGTTTACGAAGACACGTCAGGTATTCGACCTGGCGAACCAGTGATCAACACAGGTGAAACCCTCTCGGTTTCCCTCGGACCTGGTTTGCTGACCCAGATTTACGACGGTATCCAGCGACCTCTTCCAACCTTGGAAGAAGTCATGGGTGTGTTCATTACTCGTGGTGTCGATGCAGATGCGTTTGACCTCGAAAAGAAGTGGACCTTTGAAGCCGTTATCGAAAAGGGCGCTGCAGTTGAAGGTGGACAAGTCATTGGGCACGTTCAAGAGACCGAAACCATTGTTCACAAAATCATGGTTCCTCCAACCATGAACGGTGTCATCAAGGAGATTAAGTCGGGTGACTTCAACGTGACAGAAACAGTTTGTACACTTGAAGACGGTACTGAAATTCAGATGATGCAAAAGTGGCCTGTCCGAACGCCTCGTCCATACCGACAGAAGTACGCACCAGATACACCATTGATCACCGGTATGCGTATTCTGGACTTCCTCTTCCCACTCGCAAAGGGCGGTGCAGCGGGTATTCCTGGTCCATTCGGTTCAGGAAAGACGGTTACACAACAATCGCTTGCAAAGTATTCAGACGCTCAAATCGTTGTTTACATCGGTTGCGGTGAGCGTGGAAATGAGATGACAGAAGTATTGGACGAGTTCCCTCACTTGATTGACCCGAACACCGGTAAGCCTCTGATGAACCGAACGGTCATGATCGCCAACACATCCAACATGCCTGTAGCTGCTCGTGAAGCGTCTGTGTACACTGGAATTACCATTGCTGAGTACTTCCGTGACATGGGCTACGACGTTGCGCTGATGGCGGATTCAACCTCTCGATGGGCTGAAGCAATGCGTGAGATTTCCTCCCGTCTTGAAGAGATGCCTGGTGAAGAAGGATATCCTGCTTACCTTTCATCCCGAATTGCTGAGTTCTACGAACGTGCTGGTCGTGTTGAGACCAAGAATGGTGACGACGGATCGGTTACAGTCATCGGTGCGGTCAGTCCACCTGGTGGTGACATTTCAGAACCTGTATCCCAAGGTACACTGCGAATTGTCAAGGTTTTCTGGGGATTGGACGCAGGTCTTGCACGACAACGTCACTTCCCTGCAATCAACTGGCTCAACTCGTACTCTCTGTACCCACAGAGTCTGAACCAGTGGTTCCGTGACAACATTGCACAAGACTTCCCTGAAATCCGAACACAAATCAGTGGTTTGTTGCAGATTGAAGCCGAGTTGCAAGAGATTGTCCAACTTGTTGGTTCTGACGCATTGCCTGTCGATCAGCAACTCACACTGGAAGTCGCTCGTATGATTCGTGAATTCTTCTTGCAACAAAACGGATTCCACGATGTTGACGCATACTGTGACATCCACTTGCAATACTCCATGTCCAAGGCCATTCTTAGCTTCCAAGAAGCTGCGAAGAATGCAATGGCTGCTGGTGCACAACTCAACGATGTTGTCAACGTTCCAGCACGAACCGCACTCATGCGTGGCCGATTCGAAAAGGGATACATCGATACAATCGACGACATGGTCAAGGCCATGGTCGATGAAATCGCTGACACTGTGGAGGACAACTAGGACGTGATATCATGACAGGAAAAGAATACCGAACCATTACCGACGTCAAGGGACCACTCGTTTTCTTGAACAAGACCGAACCAGTTGCTTTTGGTGAAATTGTTACCATCCGTCTTGCAGATGGATCCATCAAGAACGGGCAAGTTCTCGATACCTCTGACGACCTTGTTATCGTCCAAGTTTTCGAAGGAACTGCTAAGATCGACCGAACTGCTGGTGTTACCTTCATGGGCGATGTTTTCAAGCTCCCCGTAAGCAAGGACCTTGTCGGTCGAATTCTCGATGGTGCAGGCCGTCCTCGTGACGGTGGACCTGACATCGTCGCTGAAGAAAATGCTGACATCATTGGTGCTGCGATCAACCCATACAGCCGACAGAGCCCTCACGATTTCATTCAAACTGGAATTTCTGCTATCGACTGCTGTACAACACTCGTTCGTGGACAAAAGTTGCCAATTTTCTCGGCTTCTGGTCTTCCACACAACGACATTGCACTGCAGATCGCTCGACAAGCTAAGTTGAAGGGAAGCGATGAGCAATTTATCGTCGTTTTCTGTGCTATGGGTATCACCGCTGAAGAATACAACTTCTTCCGTTCCGACTTGGAGCGAACCGGTGCGCTTGAGAACGCTGCATTGTTCGTCAATCTAGCAGACGACCCTGCTGTCGAGCGAATCATTACACCTCGACTTGCTTTGACCGCTGCTGAGTACCTCGCTTTCGAACACGACTATCACGTTCTCGT
>JAAZUV010000012.1 GCA_018623995.1 Methanobacteriota archaeon | reverse complement strand
TTACTCAATCTCGCACCAAAGGCCAAGGAACTTGCTGATGCAATCAACGCCGAACTTGCAACCAGGTCCGAAACAGGTCCAACCGTTTTGCCGATGATTTGGCACGATCCATTGATGGCAGTCTCACCGACAAAGTATGCAGGAGCCTTGTTGGAGTGTTGTGGATTCAACGTCCCTGATATTGAACCAGAAGGGAACGGCTACCCGGTCGTTACGCCTGAAGCGATTCAGCTTCACGGAGTTGAGGGTCTGTTGTTATCGAGCGAACCACATGAGTTTTCGAAAGAAGAAGGAGAGTCGATTTGCGATGCTGTTGAGGCGTTGGGTGGGCCGAGACCTTGGACTCGATGCATCGATGGAGAGGCACTGACATGGTTCGGAAGTCATACGTTGCACGGCCTTCGGAACTTCAGCGCTCTTTGCAAGGATTTGAAAACAGCCGACGAGTAGCCCGACCATGCGCAGAGTGATTCTTGCCATGATGCTGGTTAGCAGCATGGTCCTCGCAGGGTGTTTCGGTGATGGAGAAGCCATCGTTGAGACGGAGGAAATCAAACCTGCTTGGAACGACTACGTCCTCATCGATGAAAAAACGCATGAAATGCCGCGTGAGTTCATGACGGTCGATTTACGAACGAACGAAACAACGAACATGACTTGGGCTGTGTTTGATGAGTCCAAAGGAGGCAATTGCTGTGAACACTACATCGCCACAACGATTCAAGGCTCAATCCTCAACATAGGCGGAGAATACCCGGTATGGTCGGTCGATCGAGGTCATGAGTGGGATACGTGGATTCCAGGAGTTACACCTGACCTCCAATGCAGAACGTTTGTTCCGACAAACCCTGGAACGGAAGGCCTCGGAGAAGGAAGCATTGTTCAAGCAACCAATGGCGACATCATCTCCATGTCCTGGTTCCCATATGTTGGCGGTGATCTCAAACTGGACAAATTCTATGCCATCCTCTACGATGATTCCGAGATGGAATGGAAATGGTGTTACAATCGAATTACAGAGCCGTTCTATGACCGAAGTTGGCAAGTCGAAGTTGTTGGTCCAATTTCGTCGAGCATTGGCGACGGAGAATGGGCGTCGCTCGTCATTTCCAATTTCTGGCATCAATCGCAGAATGCGGGAGGACAAATCTCCGTTGATGGTCTGAATTACTATCCCATTCAATTCCCTGGACGAGGCTCGTCTCAACCGGACATCGAGATTGATTTCGACTTCACCAATGCTTCACTTGACTTCTACTGGGATGTGAACAAACCCCACAAGGAAATGCGGGCTTTTGCTGTTCCAAGCGGAGGATTGCTCTTCCCACAATACTTCGACAACGGCAATGCAGCCTTCCTCGACACGACACTTTCATGGAATGAGGTTGCCGTACAATTCCCAAGCGAGTATTGCCAAATTGACATGACCGGTACCATTCATTGCGTCGCTAACGCAGGTACGACCTTCACGCATTATGCATCTCGAGATGGTGCCGTTTCATGGGACAATTACACATACGATCTCGGTGGAGAGGCTTCGAGCATTGAAGAGTGGGAGTTCCAAGCAAACGGTGAGCACGACCTCTTTGTGTTGAACGTACGATATCAATCGAGCGAAGGACCTGACGTTGATGTTCTGTTCCACACGCGTGGATACAGTGAAGATCTCAGCCCAGACACCATGACTTACATCGGCCAAGGTGATCTCGACTCGACGTCAGGTGCTGGAAACGATATTCGATTCGACTTCGCAAGTTTAGCCATTCTTCGTGATGGTGGTGTTGTTGTGGCATATCATGATTCAACCCACGTCGACCCATTGTTTGCTGTTGAATTGAACATGCCAGATTACCAAGAATAGCGTCGAAGAGAGGGTTATCCTCAAAAGCCCTTGACAAACGATGCAATTCGATGGTGCTAAGCAATTTGCCGGGAATTGGCGAGCGATTGATGAAACGTTTGGACGATCACTTCGGAGGTCGTCATGAGTTGATCAAGACTCTTGAAACAGGCGACATATCTCGAATCGCTGAAGTCGAAGGCATATCCATCAAACGAGCGCTTACGCTTGCTCGCGAATACAATGGTGCAGAAGCAACGTTTCTCGCAACCCCTGAAGCCGAGAAGTTGCATGCGCAACTCATTGCTTCGCTTCAAAAATTTGCGTCGAATGCTGCAAGCTCGTCGAGAATGCAGATGTTGATGCCACTTCACCAACTTCAGGAACGACGTGTTCGATGTCAGTTGATGTTGGAGTTTGCCAACGAAGCGCCCGAAGCCTTCGCTCATCTTCGATCCCTGTTCAAAGATCTAAGTTACACCCGACGTCCAAATCAACGCTACGAACGTGTCATTGTTAGCCAACTGGAGCATACAGAGTGGGCTTCCTGTGTTCGTATCTTGACACCGAGTGCTCAAGAGACGTGGAAGGACTACACCGTCTTCAAATCTGTGACCTGGGTTGGACGTCATGGTCCAGAAGAGTTGCCTCCGGGATGGTTGGTGCTTCCAGAATCAGGGCGAACAGATGTCATGGTTCCCGAGTTCACACTCGATTGGTTCACCAACAATCGAAAGTCTCTGAAGGTCCTTCTCGATTTGATGCAGTGGAAGAATGAAGGCAATGGAGACGTTCACCCAACACTCAAAACAATCTTTTCAGAAACGGACGGGCTTGAACAATTGGCCAGCGTCTTTGCGATGATGAGTGATTCCGGTGACGTCGAAGCGATGGAAGAAATCCGCGACGGACTTTGGAACATGGCGAAGAAAATGGAAGAAGATCTTAACCAACGAATTTCAGCTGGAATGGAGACCGCGTCACTGGACCTCACTGGCTCCGATATGCTCGCAGCGTTAGCCGATGCTGCGACCTTCCAACGAAAGCTTGCTTCGGCAACCGAAGACGTCATCACGGACATTCTCGAACAAGGTCGAAGTGAACTTTCAGCGTATCTTGAAGCGAGTGGACTGCAAGCACCATTCGATCTCTACGCCTCAAATTGGCCAGTTAAACTCAATCGTTCCGTTCTTGACAAAATCAACGATGAACTTGAGCGTCGAATCAACGACAGCAGGAACGACCATCTCCTCCGTCTTGCCACAAAACTAGCCGACCTCAAACCATTGTGTGAAACCGCTATCCAAAGGCTTGTTGAGCATGATATGTGGTACAGCATTGCTTCTTGGGCTATGCATCACAACGCAGAACTTCCAGAATTGGTTCACCATGGCATCTGGTTTGAAGACGGCCGTCACCTCTTCATCGACGGTGATGTTCAGCCGGTGAATTATGGCCTCGGTCGAGCGGCACCGAAAGGAGATCAACAACCCATTGCTCTTCTTACCGGTGCCAACAGTGGTGGTAAAACGACGCTTCTCGAATTGGTTGCTCATGTGACCATTCTTGCGCACATGGGCCTCCCTGTTCCAGCAAAGCATGCTTTTGTTGGCCGTGTTGAAGCCCTTCACGTCCTCGCAAAATCAAGCGGAACACAGAGTGCTGGTGCACTTGAGACAACATTGGTCGACCTTGCCAATGTTGTCAGCAACGACCAACCCAAACTCATCCTCGCAGATGAGCTTGAAGCCATCACAGAACCCGGTGCAGGCGCACGTATTATTGCAGGAATGTTGCGAGCCGCACAGCAGCAAGCCGATTCGAGTATGGTATTGGTCACGCACCTCGCGCCTGCCATCCTTGATGCATACGGAAGCGATGATTTACGCATCGATGGAATTGAGGCCAATGGTCTCGACGAACACCTCGAACTGATCGTTGACCGTACTCCGAAGCGGAATTGTCTTGCACGTTCAACGCCTGAATTGATCGTACGTCGGTTGGTTGAACGCTCATCGGGTGATGCGAAGAATGTGTTCAGCGACATTTTGTCGTTGTTCTGAGCCTAGCATTGGCGTCCGCCATCAGAGGAATAATCGAGCATCGGTGCTTGGAAGAGATCGTCACAACTTCGCTCAATCAGTGGCAACGTGAGCGTGCTCTGAGACCAATCAATTGTCACCGCTCCAGAGGCCGCAGGCGAGGGTACGTAGTCCTCCCCAGTCTGAGTGACTTGGAGAATGATGCCTTCTCCCTCCTGGAGAACAACATCCATCGGCATGAATTCCATCATGGCTGTGACGGATGAGAATGGAGCAAGAACTTCCTGACCATCTCTTCCACCTGCATGGTACCGAAGATCCATGACTGCATGGCCAAGATGCATTCCAGTTCCGTCCGTCATTTCAATGAAAAGATGACCTCCAGTCAATCCCGGCGTTGCGTCAATGTGGAAGGTTGGCATTCCGATGATTCGAGTTTCTTTGTCGAACGGTCCGTAACTCAATGTGACTGAACTTGTTGCTGAAACCGTTGAGCCTGTTGGTGCAAGATCGCTTCCTGTCAGTACGAGGTTCTCGACATCCATTGGAGGATAGGTCTGTTCGAATCGCCATCCGCCTCGATTGTCTTGCATTTCCACACCAAGCGTCGGTGCTCGACCTTCGCCTTTGAGGTACCAATCAAACCAATACAGCATTTCATCGGCCCAATCCCAGCGAAGTGTGTATGGATAGGCTTCTGCTCCTCGTCCCTCTCCTTGTGAAGAATGTCCCTCAACACGGTCAGGATAATCGTGAGCCCATTGCCCTGCAAGCGTCTTGATTTCAATGCCAGCGTCAACGACTTGTTGGTGGACTGGGAACGACATGTGAGGGTCGACGTTCCAATCTTGCATGCCCTGAATTAGATAGACAGATCCATTATAATTCTGAAGGACACGGTCGAGGAACGAGCGTTCTGTCCAATACGTGTTGCCTGCATAATCGACCATACCTCCACTCAAGTAGGCGGCTGGACCGTTCACATAACCCTCAATGTAGCCCTCACAAAGCGTGTGACTGTCTTCTGCATCACCATCGATTCCAAACGAACCGTAGACGCCGTTGTGCATGATCATGCCTCGAGCCTCCATGCTACCGTTTCTCCACATCAGTTCGTGGACACCGATAAGTCCTGACATGGGTACGATGGTTGCAAGATGTGGGTTTCCAAATGTTGCTGCTTGCCATGGTGTCGAACCATCATAGGATTTTCCGATAATTCCGACCTTACCATTTGACCATGATTGGGTGCCGAGCCATGTCACAGCTGCATCGATGCCGCGTTGTTCATCGGTACCCATCAAATCCATGCAGTGGTTTGATTCACCGGTTCCAAACACCGAAACCTGAGCAACTCCGTACCCATGTGGAACGTAATTCTCAATGAGCATTCGACCCAAACGATTCGCAGGTGTCGTTGCATCAACATCTCCATCACTGTAATACGGCCCAATTTCGGCAATAACAGGAACTTGACATTCAGCGCTCAAATTCTCAGTTGATGAATAATCGCATCCTTCGATAACCGGCAACCACAGACCGAGATGAACTTCTGCACCGCCTGCAGCACCTGCGCCCCCATCAGCAAGCGTAATGCTCGGTACTGGGACAAAAACAGATTGGACTGGGCCGATGTCGTATGTTCCATTTTCTGTGACTCTCGAAAAGACATCACTGTTGTCGTATTCACGATCCGAGCGATCCCAAGGTTCGGGATAAATTTCATCGGGGGAATCGTCGACAATATTCTGTAAATCTTCTCCAAAACACCCTGAAAGGATGGATGGGAGAAGGAAAATCAGCAACATCGAGATGCTTCGCATTGTCCCTGCGTCACAAATCCTGCATAAGACGCTTTTTGCCTTATGCTGCGTCTTCAGATTCTCGTGCTTCTAGCTCGGCACGAACTTCGTCCATATCCAAATCTTGGAGTTTGCTGATTAAATCCTTGAGCGCTTCTTCAGGAAGAGCACCGGGTTGCATGAACACACCAATCCCTTCTTTGAAGGCGATTGTTGTTGGAATGGAACGGATGCCAAACGAACCTGCGAGCGCTTGCTCAACTTCTGTGTCGACTTTCGCAAAAACGACATCGGGGAATTCCTCAGAAACACGCTCGAAGACAGGAGCATAGGCTCGACATGGCCCGCACCACTCGGCCCAGAAATCGATGATCACGAGATTATTCCCCTCGATGATGGTGTTGAAGGATGCCTCTTGCATTTCCACGGTCGCCATAGACCACCCTTACGCTCACAGTATAAGTGCCCATGCATTCCACCTAAGTCGTGAATCGACGGATTGATGTGCTGTACGGTCAAGCGTTGGACATGAGCAGACTCATGACAATCCTGACCGCATTTTTGTTTCTCAGTGTTCTCGTGGTCCCACAAGGTGTCTCAGATGAGACAACAAACGACGATACGTCGACACCTACCATCGTCATTTCAGAAGTTCTCGCATCCCCAAATGGGATGAAAAACAACGAGACGTGCTCTAACTGTTACAACGCAACCGATTGGAACGGCGACGGTGAATACGGTAAGTTCTCAGATCAGTTCATCGAATTGCATAATCCAACGGAACAAGCCATCAACATCTCAAACTGGGTTTTGGACGACATTGCTGACGGAGGAAGCGCTCCTTGTCAGTTGGCACGCAACACCATTCTGCAGCCTGGCGAGTACGTTTCCGTCTTCATTAACGCCTCACGTATCGAGTTGGATTATTACGATGGAGATACCGTGAATCTTTACGATGTTGAAGGCACATTGGTTGACTCCTTGTCCTATCCTGCCCGAGATTCATGGTACGGCAATTCCTACATTCCACTTGACAATGGAACCATTTGGAAGGTTCGACCGCCAACACCTGGTTACGCTCAAGACGAATCGTTTGATGTGGCCCAGAACATGATCGGCTGCTTTGGTATCAGTGATGGCGGGTTTGTTGAATCCATGCTACTCAAGGGCCGAGTCGTCACAATGAACAACGAAGCTGATGTCATCAATGAGGGTCGTGTTTTGGTTCGTGATGGTAAGATCGAGGCAGTGTGGGGTGGAGATAACATCCCACAGAACGTTGATCTGACCGATGTTCAAATCGTTGAAACAAACGGTACGATTTACCCTGGATTGATCGATTCACACAATCACATGCATTACAATCATATCCCACTGTGGGATTTCGAGGTTCATACCTCTGTCAAATCAGAGGAGGGTGGGTACTCAAACCGAAACCAGTGGAAGAACAATCCAAACTACAAACGTGACATTTCTTGGATGAAGACGTTTGTTCAAACCGCTTCGATGTGGAACATGGCCGATCAACAAATGAAGTACGCTGAGGTTATGGCGGTTGCTGGTGGCGTCACTGCCGTTCAAGGTTCACCATCGAGCAACACCGATGCGTGGGACAGCATGCTCTCGCGGAACATCGAGTTGTACAACTTTGGTGGCGATGGCATCCACACCAAGGTTACGACGCTCGAATCCGACTACACAGGTGGCCACATCACATCTGGAAACAGCAGTGGAAGTTTGAACGCCTGGTACCTCCATCTTTCCGAAGGTGTCGATGAATCAAGCCGTGCTGAATTCGATATTCTCGTCCAGAACAACCTCTTGGTCGGCGAATTGGTTGTCGTCCATGGGACTGCACTCACATCCGCTGAGTTCCAAAAGATGGCAGAAGTCGGTGCCGACCTTGCATGGTCTCCACTCTCAAACCTCCTACTGTACGGAGACACAACCGATGTGGTCGCTGCTGACCAAGCCGGCGTCCGAATCTCACTTGCACCAGATTGGGGACCAAGTGGTTCGAAGAACGTTCTACACGAATTGAAGATTGCAGATATGTGGAATACGAACAATCTTGACTCCTATTTTTCGAACTACGAACTTGCGACCATGGTCACAAAGAATCCTGCTCTTGCCAACAACTGGGATGATTCAGTTGGAACCATCAATGCTGGACTTTATGCAGATCTTGTTGTTTTGGATACCTTCCATCAAGACCCCTATCGAAACCTCATCGAAGCCATCGATGCAGATGTTCGACTGACCATCGTCAACGGACAACCTGTCTTCGGTGACGTAGACCTTATGTCTGAGCTCAAAGGTGACGATTGGGAACTTGTAGAGGGGCCTGGTTTCAACAAGGCAGTGGATGTTACCGATCGGTCTGTCACAGAGGGGACACAATCATGGTCAAGCATTCTCGCAGATATGGAAATGGCTATGGCTCTCAACCCTGATGATATCGCTACAACATGGTCATCGAGCACAGACAGTTATTCATCCATGCAAAGCAACGTTCTGAACAATGTATTCACAACTGGCGATACACGACACTTCGGTATCATTACACAATCCGCACATGCCAACACCCACATCGATTTGTCACAGTTGGAAGATTACTATGAAGTTCCAATGAACAATGGTGAACGAACTGGCGTGAACGTTGTTCTCGAGCCTCAGGACAACACCGGAGGTTCAACCATTGACCCTGTCGATGAAACCCCCTCAGGAGAGACAGGGCAAGACAATGAAACCACTGGTGGAACTGAAACTGGAAGAGATTCAGAATGCCCACCAAACTGCATCCTTGGCGAGGATGTTGAAGATGCTTCATCCGGAGATTCATCACTCATCGGCCCTCAGTCACTTCTTCTCATTCTCGTCGTGTTGCTACTCGTAGCCGTTGGATTGTTGACAAGAGGAAGCGACGAGGAGGCTGATCTTGGTGCAGACCAAACGGTCATCATCGAAAATCAGTGGCAAGATGAAACAAAACAATTCGTTCCGGAATTGCCTCCTCTCACGCCTCCACCATCTTCGGAAGAGGAGTGATTATTGCAAATCCCATACTGGACCATCTGTAGTATCGGTAACTACCACACCAAGAGCGCTGAGTTGATCTCGGATTTCATCAGCACGAGACCAATCCTTGTTCGCACGTGCAGTGCTACGTTCACTCAACAAGGCTTCGACCTGCTCCGCAATTTCTGCTTTACGTGGGTCTTCAATCGGTTCTGCAAGAAGCACATCGGGTGATGGGAGAATACCGAGAATGTTTCCGGCTGTTTCTTCCAGCCATTCCTTCGCATAGGTTCCAATGGCACGCTTGTCTTCTTCATCGGAACCGAGTGTCATGAAGTACTGGAGTTGCTTCGTCGCTGCGAGCACTTTCGCAACACCTTCACGACTGTTGAAGTCGTCATCCATCGCTTGTGCAAAGCCTTCAGCCAGTCGTTCCAACAAACCAAGAGATTTTGCGAGCGGGTCTGGACTTGCCATGTCAGGCTCAGGAAGTTGATGCTGCCGGCCATCGGAAGACATCCGCAATGCCTTTTCGTACACTTGCAAAATTCGATCGTGATTTCGCTGCGCATCGTTGAGAAGTTGTTCGTTCATGTCAATTGGAGAGCGGTAATGTGCATTGACAAGAGCAAGACGCAATACGAGTGGATCGACCTTCTGGATGATGTCACGAATGGTCCAAAAGTTGCCAAGCGACTTGCTCATTTTTTCGCCATCGATGTTGACAAAACCATTGTGCAACCAGTAGCCTGCAAGTGGGGCATGACCAGTATGACATTCACTTTGGAAGATTTCAGCTTCGTGATGAGGGAATCGTAGATCATGCCCTCCACCGTGGATATCGAACGAGGTTCCGAAGTGATCAAGACTCATTGCAGTACACTCAATGTGCCAACCTGGACGCCCTTCACCCCAAGGTGAAGGCCATGTTGGTTCGTCAGGTTTTGCTTGTTTCCAAAGCGCGAAATCCTTGTGATCACGCTTTCCAGTACCCGTTTTTTCGACGCGACCACCTGCACCTTGTCGTACAGCATCGATGGATTGTCCAGTCAATTGCCCGTACTTTTCGGGTGCGGAGTCGACGTGAAAGTAAACACCATCATCAGCAGCATAAGCGTGACCTTTCTCGATGAGATCTTCGATAATGTGAATCATTGATTCAACATATTCCGTACATCGAGGATAGTGATCAGCTCGAAGAATGTTCAATGCGTCCATGTCCTCATAATACGTCTCGATGTTTCGATCGACGATGACTTTCCAATCCTCCCCAGTCTCAATCGAACGTTTGATGATTTTATCGTCAATATCGGTGAAATTCTGTACATAATCCACGTCGTATCCAGAGGCTTCAAGCCATCGATGAATGAGATCAAAGGCGATGTAACACCGTGCATGCCCAAGATGGCAATTGTCGTATACCGTAACGCCACAGACATACATCGAGACTCTTCCGGGCGATTGGGTTGTGAAATCAACCTTTTCTCGCCGGCGCGTATCGTGCACTCGTAATGGCATGTGAACAACTGTGCGGTGTCACCACTCTCACTTGAAGATTGATACGTGATTACGTTGAGGAAGCACAGAAGACGATGTTGGATTTGAAGCGAAGAGACGGCATCGGCATTGGTTCCTACGTGCTTCGTGACATACGATTGGTCAAATTAGCATGGATGGTTCCGTTGTGTTCCATCATCGCTGCCATCAGTATTCATGTCGCACTCGGAAATGCACGAGATGTCCCATTCTTCATTTCAGAAGCAGATTATCCCGGACTTGAGCGATTCGTGTTTACGATTGGATTGTTCGTATCTTCTGTGTTCCTGTTCATGCTTACGCTTCGATTGTACACTCTGTTCAAGGATATCGGACGAAAGAACATATTGCGAACTGCGACGATTCTTGGTGTTGCAAGTTCAACGCACCTCGCCGTTCTTGCGTTTGCCAACATGTACGACCACCTGACACTTCACGTCTACACTTCCTTGGTCGTCTTTCATGGAGGGTTCGCATGGGCAATCCTTGCTCATTTTTCCTTACCGCATCCGAACAGGACTGGAAGAACGGTACGATTGGTTTCTCTTTTCATCGCATTTGTATCTCTAACAACGATGACCATTGCCATGAGTCGAGGTATCGAGGAACAAAGACGTGCCTATGACATCCAGCCTGAGATGATTCCACTGGATAATCTTCAACCGTGGATCGATGTAGCGGCTCCGGCAGAATTCATCCTGTTTTTTTCTCTGCTTGGATGCCTTGCATCGTTTTCATGGGACATCATCAATCACGCCGACGAGGCCAAGGATTCGACGATCGAGACTTGAAAGAGCAACTGACAGGGGATCAATCCCGTTGCCACCAACCGTTTTCCATACGGAAACAATCATTTCACGATGTGAGAGTAAATGACGTATAGTGCCAACAAATTCACATCCATTGGTTTCCAAATCTGTGGCCATCTCTGGACCCCAGAGGCCTGCAAACAATCCTGTTTGTGGGCGTTGCTGTAATTCTGGTGCTCCGTTTTCATCGATGCGAACGATGCAGTTGTACTCGACGGTTGTTTTCTTGGTCGTCTTCGGGCGTGGTAACTCATGTGGACGGGTGCGTCCATTACAGGTTTCTGAAACTGGACACTGATCACAAATCGGATTGCGTGGTTTACAGACCAGAGCCCCCAATTCCATCATCGCTTGATTCCATTCACCTGGCGAATCAATGACGAGATGTTTGTCTGCAAATCGTTGCACATCGTTCGCCGTAGGTTCCTCTTGGTTGGATTGACGAGCCATCACGCGACGAACGTTCCCATCAACGCATGCAACTGGCTCGGAGAAAGCAATGGAAGCAACAGCTGCGGCTGTATATGGCCCAATTCCTGGAAGTTTCAGAAGTTCTTCGTACGTCTTTGGAAGCACACCTCCATACGCTTCCACGACTTCAATCGATAATGCATGAAGGCGGCGTGCTCTTGAGTAATATCCAGCTCCTTGCCAAAGAAGAAGCACATCATCAACACTCGATTCGGCCATTGAGGAAAGCGTTGGAAAGCGTTTCAAAAGGCGTTCATGGTATTCTATACCACGTTCCATTTGCGTTTGTTGAAGAAGGATTTCAGAGAGGAGAATGGACCAAGGCGAAGGGTCCAATCGCCAAGGAAGTGGTCGCTTGTTGCGCTCGTACCAAGCTAGCAGTGCCTCTTGATTCATCGGAAATCATCGCTTGATCAAGCCGCTTTGGCTTCTTCGATCTTGGCATCGTTTGCTTTGATTTGTTCCCAGACCAATTCTGCAATATCCTTGACGTCCATTTCCGCATCAATGGCTGACAAACCGTCTGTTACCATGGTCGAGCAGAACGGACAACCAACTGCGACGGTATCTGCGCCAGTTGAAGCCAATTCCTTTGCTCGAATGATGTTGACACGGTCGTTCCCTTCTGGCACGTGCTCTTCCATCCACATTTGAGCGCCACCAGCACCGCAACAGAAAGAGCCTCGGCCACTGCGTTCGGTTTCGATATCAACACCACCAATGGCATCGCGAGGAGCATCGTATTCTCCACCGATTCGACCAAGATAACATGGGTCGTGGTAGGTGACAGAACCATCGTGCTTTGGTTGTGGAAGCTTGCCTTCGTTCTGCAAGTGCGATATCAACTGAGAGTGATGCATGACCTCAATGTCTTCTCCACCATAGTCCTTGTATTCCTTACCAAGTGTGTGGAAACAGTGTGGGCAAGAAGCAACGACTTTCTTGACACCCAACTCGTTGAAGGTCTCCAAGTTGGTTTCAGCAAGCATTTGGAACAAGTATTCGTTGCCGGCCCGGCGAGCTGCATCACCACTGCATCCTTCCTGCATTCCGAGAATACCGACATCGAGGCCGGCTTCCTTCATGATGGAGATGGTGTCCCGAGCAACCTTCTTGTTTCGTTCATCGAACGATGCAGCACATCCTGCGAAGTAGATGTATTCCGCAGGTTCAGCGACCTTGACATCAAGATCCGCAGCCCAGTCACCACGCTCGTGTGATGGCAATCCGTACGGGTTTGAATCCGATTCAAGATTCTCAATGGTTGCCATCAATGGCATAATGGTGTCTTCAACGGATTCATCGAATTCCATTCGCTCCATCATCAGGTGACGGCGAGCATCAGTCAACTTCGGAACGTGCTCGATGTTGACAGGGCAAACATCAACACATGCGTGGCAAGTTGTACATGCCCAGATGGATTCCTCCCCAAATCGTGCAATAATGTCCTCTTCGGGAGTTTCACCAGCAAACAATTGCGAAGCGTGGTCGTTCGCATAATGACGAACATCGTGAACAATTTGCATTGGGTTGAGCGCTTTGCCACTCGCATAGGCCGGACAGACATCTTGACAACGTGCGCAAGATGTGCATGCCCAACCATCGATGAGACTTCTCCAGGTGAGTTGCGTGTAATTAGCCGCACCAAAGGATTCCAGGTCGAGTTCTTCCAATGAAACAGCTGAACCGCTCTCATCCGTTGCCAGTGGACGCATCTTTGCCATCGGCTCTGTGTCGTAAAATGCAACGTTTGGAAGTGCCATAACCAAATGCATGTGCTTTGAAAGCGGAATCAGGAACAAGAATGTACAGATAGCAACCATGTGCGCCCAGTAGGCTGCATTGATGGTTGCTTGAGATGGTGCGAAGGTATCTGCAACCCAAGCACCGATCATTTCCCACGTTGGATGTGGATTCTCACCCGCTTCAACGATGTAGGATGTTGTGCAGATGGTCATAATGAGGAGCAGAATGACATTGCCTTCAAGTTGTGATTTCCCTTTGAGTTTCTCAGGGGTGAACAAAACGCGTCGATTCAGTGCAAGGAAACAACCGATCAATGCGCTTGTATAGCCAAGTTCGACCATACCGTTCCAGATTCCATTCAGCGCTTCAGGTAGAACATGCTCACTGAATCGATTGGCTGTAGCCAAGTCCAACATATCAGAAGAGAGCATGAGGAATCCCCAAAACATGAGGACGTGCATCGTTCCCGCCACTTTGTCTTCCAGAACTTTTCGTTGACCAAGCCAAACAGTGAGTGTCTCTTTCAGCCGCTTCCCCCAAGAGTCGAATCGCTTGTCAGGAGCGCCAAGGAGAACAAGACGCGTCGCTTTTTGCACTTGATAGGCAAAGAAGGCGATTGAGATTCCACCAAGAACAAGAAGGAGGTAATATCCTTTGATTCCCGCATAGGTTACGTCGAGCGGATGTTCCATCATGAATCAACCCAAGCGCATTCAATCCTTCAACCCAACGATGGAATCAATACCAATCCTAATGGTTGTGATAGGTCTCCAG
Organism: Methanobacteriota archaeon; assembly: GCA_018623995.1. Classification (GTDB taxonomy): domain Archaea; phylum Thermoplasmatota; class Poseidoniia; order Poseidoniales; family Poseidoniaceae; genus MGIIa-L2. The sequence goes on along the minus strand of JAAZUV010000012.1, from coordinate 4,872 downwards.
CAAACATGGTCAAAGCGAGTGCTCCCGGGAAGTGCATACTTTTCGGTGAACACGCTGTTGTCTACGGGCAACCAGCCTTAGCCTGCAGCATTAGTCAACGAATGACCATCGAACTTGAGGTTGAAGAAACGTTTGACACGTGGCGATTGGATGGACGTACCTTCAATCCTAAGAAACACCCACACATCGATTACCTTCGAAAGCAATTGCCACCAACCGAAGAGCAACCAATACACATTCGAATACGAGGTTCCATCCCCAAAGCATCTGGGCTTGGTTCCTCCGCTGCATTGTCGGTAGCATTGTGTGGTGCATTGCAACAACTTCGTGGTGAAAATCTCAACCCAATGCAGGCGAGTGAACTCTCACACAGTGCTGAAGCGAACGCACAAGGTGGACGTGCGAGTCCAATGGATACCGCTACCAGTTCTTTTGGAGGATTTGTTGTCCTATCAGACACCGTTGAGGACGATTTGGAATACCTCGGAGTGCGTACAATGGATGTCGAAGGAACAACGCTTCAATGGCATCTGCATACATTCAACGCGGAGATTCCAGAAGGCGTTGCTCTCGTCATAGGAAACACAGGCGTTCACGGTTCGACATCAGCCATGGTCAAACAAGTGGCTGATTTACTCCGCGAGAACCCCCAACGTAGCGTCGAGCTCGAGACCATTGGAGCCATCGCTAGAAGAGGTATTCAGGCACTAAAAGAAGGCAACATGAAGGCGGTAGGGCAAGCCATGACCGAGAACCACATGGTTCTCCGTTCACTCGGTGTTTCTTCTCCTGAACTCGAGCGTTTGATTCGAGCGGCTGCGCCTTCAAGCCTTGGCGTCAAATTGACCGGAGCAGGCGGAGGTGGTTGCATGATCGCTCTAACAATGAATCCTGAAGAAACCGTCGGCGCCATTGAAATGGAAGGTGGCAGGGCGTTCATTACCCATTTCAATGAGCCAGGTCTTGCAATTGAGCATATAACCTAGAAACCGATACTCATAGGTTTCGCCATCAAAGCGTGGGCCCTTCCTTTATATATGCGGGGAGGAAGCCGTCAACCCATGACCACTGATGAAGAGCGCTTGACTGTTGTTAACGTCGTAGCAAGTACCCGCGTAGCCGAAGAACTTGACCTCCCTGATATCGCAATTCAACTCAATTGTGAGTACGAGCCAGAACAATTCCCTGGTGTCGTTTACCGTGTCACGGACCCGAAACTTGCCATTCTCATGTTCCGTTCAGGACGAGCCGTTTGTACCGGTGGAAAGGACGAAGACAACATCCACACAGGTATCGATCGAATGATCAAGGACCTCCGTGCTGCAGGTATTACAACTTGGGACCTCAAGGACGTTGAAATTGAAGTCCAAAACATGGTTGCAACCTACGCTCTTCACTACCCAGAAGACTATGATGGAAACGACAAGTTCACCGGCGCTCCGCTCGCTGGCGAACCACGAAAGTTGAACCTCAACAACCTCACCTTCCACTTGCCTTTCGACAAGGTTGAGTACGAGCCAGAACAATTCCCTGGACTCATCTATCGACTGGATTATCCAAAGGTTGTCTGTCTGATTTTCGGCAGTGGTAAGATGGTCATTACCGGTGCACGACACAAGGACGAAATCTTGGAAGCAGTTGAAATTATCAAGGACGAACTTGCTGATCTCCTGTGAGGCCATCGTCGTACCTTTGATGTGCAAGAACGTACAAGCACATACATGGGCGGAGTGCTCAAGTCACGTGTCTTGACCCTGCTCGTTCTTGCCTGCATGATTGGATTCAGTCAAATTCCATTGGTTGAACATAACATTCTGTCCTCTGACGAGCGAGTTATCCAGCGAAGTGGGTCCGATCCTGGAGTAACAGACCTACCAACATGGAGAGTTGGTGACAAATGGATTTACTCAGGGACGTTTGACCCATCCATCCTCATTACAGATACAGGCGTTTCAGCGAACGTGGGTGAAATTCGAGGCGATGCAACTGCTGAAGTCACAGACATTCTCGAACTGCAATTCGATAATGGAACCGAATGGGTCTACAAGCTGCGAATGTCTGCAGATTTCGACAAAAGTGGTGTCGAACTTGAAGGGTTCACAGGGAACGCTGAAATCCAATTCACACAAACCGAATACCTTCGAGTGAGCGACTTTGCGACTGTGAAGAACGATCTCGATCTGTACATCAAGTTCATTCCATACGGCATCGGTTCGCTCACACAAATCCTCGGTGATATCACGATTACGAACGAATACAGCCCTGCAACGGAGGCGTATGATTTCCCACTCCGCTACGGTGAGAGGTGGACTTCACTGACAACCGCATCCTCGCAATGGTCCGGTCAAAGCGATTACATCACACCGTTCCCGCCACCAGAAACCGATACCAACACAACAACTTGGGAAGTCACCGATGTTGGACAACCGCGAAACGCCATTGGAGCAGGAATCGCTTACAGTGGATGCGATGCATCGTATGAGCTGACATCATGGAACTCTGATGGCGTCTCAACGGGTTACCGATGGTACTGCCCAGCGGTCAACAATTATGCATGGCGGCATGCCGAAGAAGACGTTGGCCTGACCATCGATTTCCGTTTGAAGCAATACATGCCTGTTGGGGCGACCGGCGTTGAAAGCAACAGTGACCCAGGTATTCGGCCGACATGTGTCGATGTCGTTCCTGAGCGTTCTCTCACGGCACTTGATTCGCCACTCGAAGTATGGGTTCACCTCAGCCCATCGTGTTATGGAACCATTGATGGGGTTGGGGTCGAGGTTGCATACGATGGTGTTTCAACCACTGTCTACACCGCTTCAAACGGTTCAGCGAGCACAACGATTGATTCAGGCAACAGCATTGACTATTCTGCAACGAACACGGACTGGTCCAGCCATGGCATCATGGCGAAATCTGGAAGTTACGTCGGTGCTGCCACCATTACGCTCGATGAGTATCTCGTTGGCCTTGACTTGATTGCAGACGAAGAGCGAGCTGTCATCATTCGAAACAGGAGTGGAGTTGTCAGCACTGTCAGTTCCCTATCGGGTTACAATGTCCTTCCGGGCGATGACTTAACGATCGAGGTCGCTGTTGTCAACAAAGGAATCACAACATCGACTGCAACTGATTTACGAATCTATCATCCTGATGGGTCCATCTTTGACCTCGGATTACCCCCGCTCGCCACATACGAATCTCACAAGGTCAATTTCACTTGGACAGTTCCCGCTGATGCAGCGATTGGAACCTTGCCAATTCGATGGGAATCAGATCCTCTACAAGTCAACACTGCAGATGCGGATGCCGATAACGACCTCGGTGAAATTGAGTTGTTCATTGGACGTCTACCTACAGCAGTCCTCGAGCCCATCGAAGTTTACACAAACGTCGAGACGGTCATCAATGCCTCAGGTAGTTTTGATGAAGACGGTGGCAATGTATCTTGTCTGTTCAATGTTCCATGGTACGATGGTACTCGCTCAGCAGCGTGGACACGAGTTGAATCCATGGATTGTATGCTGAACTGGACTTGGACAAACGATGGAGAATATCCTGTCCAGGTGACCATTACCGACGAAGAACAAGACCAAGTTGAAGGCATTCTTGATGTTGTTATTTTGAATCGCGCCCCAAACATCGAGGTCATCAGCGCTCGTAACGAGGTCAAAGTCGAACATCCTGTCACACTCTATGCTTATGCAAACGATACGGATTCTGAAGACCCGTTCCCTGGAATCGTAGATGTATACTGGCCGAATGCAATCTGCGAGGAAGGATACTACACGCGAGTTTGTACAACGACTGCACCAACGGAAGGCTGGCATACATTCCAAGCCGTTGGTGTCGACGACGACAGTGCCATGACCATGGCCAGCATCGACATCCGATTCACCAACATCAACCCCCACGGGCTGTCTGTCACCATGACCAACGAGAGTGGCCCCCTACCGCTTGATGTCCAGCAAACTTGGCACGTTCAGGAGGACCAAATGGTCAATCTCCGTGGCCAAGCACTCGATTCAATCGATGATTTGGATGGCTTAACCCACCGATGGTGGCCGGACGATGCACAACCAAATCTCATCAAAACCTTCGATGGACGTGTTTCGGAATTTGAGATGATGTGGGAGACATCTGGCCTCCACCGCATGCGCCTTGAAGTGAGTGACTCTGAAGGGGCCAGCAGCGGTACATACGAGCGATGGGTAAGTGTTGCAAACGTCCCGCCAGTTGTTCAGCCATTGGAGCAAGTCCTCCCCCTCGCAGAAGGAGAAGAAGTTCGGTTGGTCGGCAATGCTACCGATACACCCTCCGATTACGATACGTTGATTCGTTGCTGGGATGTTGATCCAGGTCTCGATTCCAATGACATCGGCGGTGCTGATGATGACTGCGATGTGGTTGGCGATGAGCTGGTTTGGCACTGGAACACAAGCGGAACACACACGGTCATCTATCACGTAACCGACGACGATGGCGTGCGTGTCAGTGAGATTCTCTCCATTGAAGTGCTGAATATCCCACCGATTGTTCGAACCAAGGACATTGTCTGCAACGCCCTCGAAGCATGTCTTTTGGATGCAACTGGAAAGATTGACTCGATCAATGATCTCGATCAAATCACGGTCGTTTGGGATCTCGACACATCCGTTGACAGCAATGGTGATGGTGTCAAAGACAACGATGCAGACAAAATCGGTAAACAAATAGAGCATGTCTTCACCCGTGAAGGATCCTACTCAAACCGAGTTATCGCATGGGACGAAAATCCTGAACGACCCGGAACTCGAGTCATCAATGTTGAGATTGGTGCCCCGGAACGTACCATCGTGGAGGAATTGGGCGTTGCCTTCATCGGAGATGAAG
>JAAZUV010000074.1 GCA_018623995.1 Methanobacteriota archaeon | reverse complement strand
GTGATCCTTCAAGCATTGAGCGCTGAAAGGATTGAGTCCGTATTGAGAGCGACTGGAAGTTGCTCTCCATCCGCAAGTCGCTTGACAGTTGCTTGACCTTGTTCGAGATCTCTTGGACCTACAACGAGTGCGTAACTTGCACCGATGCTGTCGGCCCAACCCATGGCTTTGCCAATCTTTCGAGAGCGAAGTTCAATCTCGACACGGATGCCGGATTGGCGTAATTCTCGTACCAAATCGAGCACTTCTGAAACCTCAATGTTGAATGGAATCATAGCAAGGAATGGTGTTTCTTCCTCTTCTCCAGGAACAACCTCACTCCTGCCTTCAGCAGCAGCCTGTGCTTCCAAGGCGAGTAGAACTCGATCGAAACCAAGACCAAACCCACAGCATGGATCAAGGTCTGCAAGGCCGAACAGATGAAGCAGTTTGTAGGAACCTCCACCGAGAACCTGTCCCTCTCCACCTAATTCAGGTACGTGGACTTCGAACACGGTTCCCGTGTAATAATCCAAACCTCGTGCAACGGTGAGATTGATCGAAAGAGATGGAGGTGATGGTGCAAGTTGTCCAATCGAGTTAATGGTCGATTCAAGATCAGCCAACGCCTCAAGCGAAACACCATCCATCGACGAGAGAAGTTCACGAGCGGATGCAATGGTTTCCTTTCCTCCTTTCAACTCAGAAAGTTGTTTGAGCGGTGCGACGAAATCGGTGGAAATGGATTGTGCTTCAAGCAAGGCTGTCAACCCATCAAAGTCGGCTTTGTCGAGGAAACGCATAGCTGAGGCGAGAGGAGGCTCTCCTGATTCTGAAGTGTCATCGAGGCCAATACCAGTGAGGACTTGCTTGAGCACACCGACGTGACCGATGCGCAATTCCCAATTCTTCAATCCAGCCTCGGTCAACATATTGATGGCGAGAGCAATGACTTCTGCCTCAACGAGTGGACCAGTCGCACCGATTAGTTCAACACCATACTGATAGAATTCTCGATAACGCCCCTTCTTGAATTCCTCATAACGGAAACACTGACCGTAATAGGAGAGACGGAGTGGTTTTGTTTCATTACGAAGTTCTTCAGCAACCATTCGCATGACTGGAGCCGTCAATTCTGGACGCAAGGTTAGATCGCGTTCTCCTTTGTCTTGGAACGCATAGAGTTGGGAAACAACACCAGGTCCTGACTTTGCAGTAAACAAGTCGAGCGATTCGAAGATGGGTGTCTGAACACGAGAGAAGCCGTGACGGCGGGCTTGCTCCTCAAGAAGCGATTCAAACGCAAGTCGCCGTTTCATTTCGGTTGGACCAAAGTCACGCGTACCTCTTGGACGTTGGACCATGAACCTTCGAAGCGCCTTCCCCTCTAATGCCCTTCGCTTCATTCAGGAGTATACTGCTGATTCATCGTCACTTTGTGTGAGCCCCTTCAAGAGGACCCAGTGGGATGATTCGGAAGGTGTTGATGTTTTGATGCGACCAGAAATAATGCGCTTTGATGTGGTGCCAATGGCACGTCTCTCGAATCCCGGGCAGATCAAGGACACGTTCAACAAACGCCTGCAGGTTTGGATAGTCAATGATGCGTCGAAGATTGCACTTGAAATGGACAACGTAGACCAAATCAAAACGAACCAATGTCGTAAACAGACAGATGTCAGCTTCTGTCAATCGACCTTTGTCTTCGCCAACAAGCCAATCTCTTTCTTCAAGATGAGCCTCCAATTGATCGAGACGTTCAAACAGGGCTGTAACGGCTTCATCGTACGCTTCTTGGGTACGAGCAAATCCAGATTTGTAGACACCATTGTTGACCGATTCGTAGTTTGCGTCGATCATATTGTCAATCTCTTGCATCAATTCTGGTGGGCAAAGAGTTGTTCCATTACCCAATCCCTCCTTTGAAAATTGATCGAACATTCGGATGATTTCACGACTCTCATTGTTGACAATCGTTGCATGCTTCTTGTCCCACAGAACCGGAACAGTACCGATGCGACGACTTTTATTCCAACCTTCGAAAGCCCTGTTGTAGATACCTTCCAAGGTCGCTTCTCCATTCACAGTATCTGCTGTCGCACCCTCTTCTTCGGAATTGAACGACCAAGACCCGTCTCGGTTCATTCGCCAGTCGACAACATCGACACTGATGTGTTGCTCCAACCCAAGTAAATTCCGTGTGATGAGCGTTCGATGGGCCCATGGACAAGCATACGAGATGTAGAGGTGATATCGCCCGCTTTCAACACCGAACGTTCCTCCCTTCGAAATGGAATCCCGAAATTCACTCGATTTGCGTACGAACTTCCCTGAATCGAAGGCTTCCGTCCAAGCACCAGCTTGTTCATCTGTAGGCTTCATGCTTCTACGTTTGAGAGGTCTTTAATGAAGGTGATAGTATCACCTTGAACGCTTACTCTTCTTCCGTCAACCACGATTCAAATTGTTCAGAAGTTGTCTCCTCAAGAGCAGGTAGAGACGGTGCTTCGGGAATTTCAGGATGAGGGACTTCCTCGGTTTCATCAGAACCAGCAATTCGCTTCAATCGTTCAACAAGTTCCCAATCCGGTTCTTGCGGTTGCTCGTCTGGCTGCTCATCGTTCCCGTCCCAGGCGTCTTGTCGAACTTGTACAAGTTCAGGAACGTGTTCAACATCTGAATCGTCGGACTCCGTCTCAAGGTCTTTCTCCGTGGAAGCAGTTTGTTGAGCAGGGGCTCCAAGAGATTCGAACGCCTTTGAAACGGTCTTTGCATCAGGTGCTTTTCCAGAAGATGCAGCAACTTCCCGTTTGATTTGAAACGCTGCCTTACGTTCAGCCTCCTCAGCTTCACGACGCATCTGCATCTCAACGGATTCCCAAACTTTCCGCTCCTTACGCTTCTCTTCTTGTTCCTTTTGCCATTCTAAGGCTGCCTCACTTGGCTGATCATAACGCTTCCAGAACCATCGGGCAACAACAATGAACAGGAGGGATACAACAAATCCTCCCAACAACCACCGAACGAGTGGTTCCATCAACAATCACCTCGGTCAATCAACAGCTTCTGCAACCAATTCAGTCATGTCGATTGAAGCATCTGAACCAAGGACGGTGACGAGTGGATCGTCTCCACCTGGGAGCAATGAGATATCTGCTTCTGCTCCTTCCGGAACGTTACGGTACAACGGTCGAGCAATGAGGAACTTGTTGAGTGAAATGAAGACAATCGCAACAACAGACCAAAATGCGAGAATGATTCCCAGCCCTTTTGGATTCGCAGGATTCCAAACATCTTCCGTGTTGGCAATCATATCTCCAAAGTACGAAAGCATCAGGACGCTGAAAAGAATCGGGAAAGCAAGATAGAGACACAAATCCCACCATCGACCAACTTCAAGATCGTTGTCTCCAGTGTTGATGTAATCGTCACGGAAAGCGGATACCCCGACACCGAGGTAGCCATAGAAACCTGGTGGAGCTTTGCCCAGTTCGACTTCTTTCTTCCACTTGATGTAACCATACTTCCAGATGGAGAAGGCGATAAACAATCCACTGAACATCAGGCCATAGCCCCAAATGTGATCTTGAACTTCGAGGAATTCAGGGAACGCAACACCTGCTGCATCGAGTTTGACCCACATAATCGCCGATGGTAATCCGAAGAAGAAGATAGCAATGGATGTGATGAGCACTGAGCGTTGTCGGTCATAGCCATGGTCAACGAAGTTACGGACACACAATTCGACCGTTGAGATCATCGAAGTGATGGCTGCGAACGATAAGGCAAGGAAGAATCCGGACATCATGACAAAGGCTCCTACAGCACCACCAGGCGCTTGTGCAAAGACTTCTGGAAGTGCGAGGAACGTGATGGCAGAGGAACCATTGGTGACGGTTGCAAGAGGGTCAGCACTCACTGCAAAGATAGCTGAGAGAACAGCCAGTCCTGCGATGATGGAGATGCTGTTGTTAGCAAAGCCCATTGTGAACGCGTTGAGAACCGTATCCTCGTCTTTGCGCATGTAGACAGCGTACGTAATGGCCATACCCATACCTGCAGAACAGGACCATGCTGATTGCGACAATCCATTGATCCAAACTTCCGGTTCAGACAGCATAGCAGGATCGACGGTGAACATGAAGAGTGCACCATCGAGGCTTCCATCGGAGAGGTCCATCCACAAGGAAAGACCGAGGGTCATGAACAAGAGAACGAAAAGAGAGGTCATCAAAATGACATTGACCTTCTCGATGGCTTTTGCACCCTTCCAAATCGCAAGGAGTGTGATAGCGATAACGAGGAATTGGAAAGCGATAACTTGCAAAGGGTTTTGCAAGAATGTGTTCCAAACTTCAGTTGTGTCAACACCTTCGCCCGTCAATCCACCGGATATTCCGAGTTGGAAATATTTGAGACACCATCCAGCAACAATGGCGTAATAGAAACCAATCGCAGTCGAAATCCAAGCAGTCCACAATCCCATCCAAGCGAATTTCTTTCCGGCAAAGATTCGGAACGTTCCTACAGTCCCTGTCCGAGATCGCTTACCCATCGCAAATTCAGCAATGACAAGTGGGATCGACCAAATGAAGAGGAAAATAACCCAAGGAATCAGGAAGGTACCTCCACCGTTCGCACCGACCATTCTCGGGAAACGCCAAATGTTCCCAGTACCGATAGCTGCCCCAATTGAAGCGAAAATAAGACCGAGACGGCCTGAAAACTGATCACTTTGTCCCATAACAATCGCCTCAGACAACCTCTGCATCGAGAGTTTGTTCCTCACCTAGCATCAATCGTAAACAGGCTCCAAGACCACCCCATACGGTACCAGCGATGATGACAAAGAGGAACAACGAGCCAGATAGGCTACCGTAGGCTGAGCGATATTCGATTCCGAGTTCATAGTACGAACCGTCCGCTGGATAGATCGCCTCAGAACCACTCAAGGTTGAAATGAGTGCTTTGTAGTGTAATTTTCCAGTTGAAGATTCAGACACTGGAATCTCTGCACGAAGAATTGTACCGTTTCCTTCAGCTGTTGTACAGGCTTCATCCACGCGCTCAATGGCGACGGATTCCCAAGGAGTCGTTGCCCATTCACGGGGACCGTAATCGGATTGAAGACGGCTTGGTTTGACCATACGATACTTGACGTAACTGTTGGCTTCACTGTACGGGAACTGATTTGAGACGCAAACATCGATTGGTATGTCTCCGGATTCTGGGACGTCCACGTCTGTTGGAGTGACGAGGTAATTTTGTTGTGAGATGTTCTCCATAGCGAGGTTCGCTCGTTCCCGTGGGTTGTCTGCGATCTCAAGGACGTAGAACGGAACTCCAACATTTCGTACTGCGATGTGGTTAACATCTTCCGGGCGTTGGTGGAAGGCTGTTCCAATTTCCATTGTGTAACAGAACGCATCGTGGACACCATACTGCCAATCGCAGTAATCGCCTGTTGTCGGGTAGAGATCGCTGCTCTGCATGTTGGTATAATCAGTCATTTCAGCCATTTGGTCACCATGATAGATCAACTGCTGGTGATCTGGTGTCTCGCAACCTGTGCAGTGTCCCCATGGATAGAGAACAAGCTCAGAGAAGGAGTGCCATGAGAGCGTCATTTTGAAGTCTGAAGCAAGGTTGTTGTCATCGTCGTTCATTTCGGTCAAATCTTGTACGAAGAGGGTTTCAGGCTCGCTGTTTCCACCAGCCCAGTCCTCGTCCAAGCGACCATCGTTGTCGTCGTCTTCGCCATCAACGTTGTCTTCGTTGACCAGTCCGTCTCCATCGTTGTCAGTGGTATCGTACGGTCCAGTGTAGACATCGTTGTTTGTAATACCAGCCCGCTCGTCTTCAGCAGGCGTGCATGTCCCAGGAACAAGTGGAACTGTGGCGCCCAATGGCCATCCCCATTCAAACTGGAAGTTTCGGTTGAGATCGACGCCATCGCAATCTTCGTCAACCTGTTCGTTGAAGTCAGGGAGTGGTTGTGGTCCGTTGTTTCGTAGATTCTTTCTCCATCCACCAGTCGGGCATGTTTCCCATGCATTCTCACCACAGAATTCTTCGCGGTCGTATCGGTTTCCGTCAACGTTGAGCATCGGTACGAGGTAGATTTCACGGGTGTTGACAAGGTCAGTGAGTTGCTGTTCCGAGAAGTCTTCATCGACGCCGAGATCACCTGGTCCGCATGGGTTTCCATCGCCATTCGAGTCTTGGTATTCAGCTGCAAGAGAAAGACAATCGCCATCGTCATCGAGAACCCCATCACCATTTGAATCGCCCCAAGGATCCTCGTCAATCAATCCATCACCGTCGTTATCGACGCCAACAGATCCGTAGTAATGGGCAAGCATTTCGAGGAACATCATTGGGACCTCATAGGACATCCATTCCCGAGCGTGGAAATTCCCAACCATTTGGACATCCGGTATGTCTTCGTAGTTGCCACAGTCACCGACGAAATCGTTGCATTCTCCGCCATAGACTCCCTCAAGGTCTTCGCCACCACCGGTGATTTTCATCCAAGGCGATGGATGGCTGTAGTGGTGACCCTTGTAACTGTCAGCCGTCATCTCAACACCACGTGCATTGATGCCGCCATTCAATCCTTCATGGAAGGACATGATATCAACATCCTGACCTTGATAGGAGTAGGATTGTTCTGCGAGTTGGAGCATTCGCTGTCGCATGCTGTCGTAATCGTGATACTGCTTGAATTGAACACGATCGTCGCCGCCCCATGGGTGAACATGATTTGCATAATCATCGCTCCAAATACC